>JAGLXK010000393.1 GCA_023132955.1 Candidatus Heimdallarchaeota archaeon | reverse complement strand
CTTTAGCTTCTTCGTAATTGGTTAAGCCATCACCATCTTTATCCTCATAAGCATCATCAATGAGAGGGTTAAGCCCCACTTGAACCTCCCAACCATCGACAAAACCATCAGAATCAGTATCTTCTTTACTGCTATTAGTTTGATAGAATTGTTCTGTTAAATCGTCAAGGTAGTCCCCATCAGAGTCCATCCAGCCAGTATGGTAAGCAGAACCCATAAAACAGGGCCAAGGAGAAATTTTTCCTTGTATTTCTTGGTCTAAAGTTAAACAATACAGATTGTTATCATATGAACCTACCAAAATTTCTAGTTTACCATCATCATCAAGGTCTGCAATACAGGAATTTTGAGAGATGGAATCTTCAGTAGCATATTGTTCTTGTAATTCCCCCAAATGATTAAGATAATATAGGTTATTATTCATAGAACCTACAATTATTTCGAGAAGACTGTCCCCATTAAAATCTACTAGACTAGGGGAAGATGGAGAACCATGTTCTGTTGTAAATAACCACTTTTTAGAACCATTATGACTTATACAATAAAGGCTTCGATCGTCTGCAGCAGATCCTATTAGAACTTCTAAGTATCCATCATTATCAAGATCCCCTATTCCAGGAGATTCTGTAATTACATCATTTGTTGTATAATTCCATTTAAGTTCCCCTTCGTTATTCAAGCAATATGTGTTGTTATCCCATGATCCAAAGATGATTTCTAACCACCCATCATTATCCAGGTCAGCGACGATTGCTGAAGATGTTACTACTCCTTTAGCAAAAAATCTCCATTTTCTCTCACCCCATGAATCAACACAATGAAGATGCCCATCCCATGACCCTACTAATGTTTCTAGATATCCATCTTTATCCAAATCTGCCACACAGGGAGTGGAAAAAATCGCACTCTCTGTAGTATAGTTCCATTTTTGTCTTCCCTGATAATCTAGACAATATAAAATGTAATCCTCAGACCCTATAAGCACCTCAAAAAACCCATCATTATCAATGTCTGCAATAGTGGGAGAAGAGTAGAGTGCTCTCTTAGTCCGATAAGTCCACTCAAGTTCACCTTCATGATTGACACAATAGACCTTATAGTCATCACACCCGAGAACTATTTCAAGTGTACCATCATTATCCAGATCAGCTGCTGCTGGAGAAGTATCAATACTTGAACCAGTTGTGTAGACCCATTTTATTGTCCCATCATGAGTGAGGCAGTAGAGATTTCTATCTCTCGAGGTAAAAAGAATTTCTAATACTCCATCCCCATTCACATCTGCAACAGCGGGGCTAGAAGAAATACTTGAACCAGTTGTGTAAAGCCATTTCAAAGAAATGCTGGTTTCACTAGTTTTTATTGTTGAAGGAAGGGGGGTTGTAATTGGCACTAAAGAGTGCTTATACGCTACACCTACGAGAATCATCGCAAAGATAATAACAGATCTTAACTGCTTTTGTTGCATATTCTCTACTCCTTCGTTTCTTTATTAATTGCTCTTGTGCTGAGTAATTTTTTATTCTTAGAGTGCTTACTTAATTAGTTTCAATTTTGTGAAACTTTCTAACTCTAATAAAGTTTTCATCAGCAATTGGTAAATATTTATTTAATTTTTATAAGAATGATTATGTTACCAAATAATCAGATATTTGTTTTTTCTGGCAAAAGATAAGACATTATTTGATGTTACTGTACTTAGGATTTTCTTCTCTTTCGTATTAGTTTGTATGAAACAAATAATATTGTTGCAGGGAAAACAAACCAAACGGGTAACAGATATATTCCAAACAATCTTCTCCAATTATCCCATTTTAATGGATCA
>JAGLXK010000392.1 GCA_023132955.1 Candidatus Heimdallarchaeota archaeon | reverse complement strand
TGTCTTCTGAATCATATTTCCATTCTTGAAAAACTGTTTCAAATTTTTCTGATGGAAGTTGATATCGCTTTGTATACATTTGATCAACAATAAATAGATACTCAAGTTCATCCTCGTAAGAGTTTGTTAAAGTTTCAATAGAATCAACAACTAGTTCGTTAGGGATTCGAAGAACAAAATATATTCCTTCACCTTTATCTGAAGAATATTGTTCACTATAAACTTCAGGAAAAAGAGAAAAAGTCTTGTGTATTTTTCTTTGGTTTCTAGATGATGTTTCAAGGAAAAGAACTACATTCTTCAAACCAAAGATGTATGATGGATTAAAGCGTAGTTTATACATTTCATTTTTCTTAAGATACTGTACGAGTTTTTGTGTAGTTTTTTCTGTTAAATTCAAGTCTTTCTTTATTTGACTAGCTGACAAATGTCTTTTTGCTAAGATATGGTTAAGAATGTCAAATCCTGTTTTATTCAGTTTTAATTTTTGATAGTCAGATTTCTCAAAATCTGTTGAAATTATAGGTACATACCCTTCTAAGTTGGATTCAATGTCTTGAAGAGTAAATTTTAAATGAATAGGGCTGATATTCCATTCACCCTTTTTGTAGTCATAAAAGTTAAAATTGAAAGATTTCATTCTTGTTTCAGTGAGAAATCTAAATATGGTATAAGATGGAATAGATTCTTCTAAACATATCTTATTAGATAATTTATGAATATCTTCCTCAGCTTGAGGTAATGTAGGAGTAACAAAGTAAGATAATGCAGATTTATAACCAACATTACTAGTATAAACAGAATGAAAGAAAACACTATCAGACAATTTTGAAAAAATATTTACAGTGTTATTTATTGGATATTCAAATAAAATACCATGTACATTAAGATTTAGTTTATGATAATTGAGAGAAATTCCTTGATGTACTATTTTCTTTGAATTTAAGATTTTCTTATATTTTGAGATATTAGATTTGTCAACCCCTAAACTACAACTGAGCTC
>JAGLXK010000391.1 GCA_023132955.1 Candidatus Heimdallarchaeota archaeon | reverse complement strand
AATGATTAAAGAATTAGAACAGATGGTAAATAATATTAGTGAAGTCAAAAAACAACTGAAAAAGTTTGAGAAAAAATACGGTGATAAGATCTCTGAAAATAAAGATTATTATGATAAATTAGCAAATCTGCGAGAAGAATTAGGATTACCCACCGAAATTGGACGTTTTGACTGGAAAGAAACTCCAACTCTCAAAGATAAACTTACTGGAAAGGGCTTCTTTGATGTATTAGCTAATGAAATTCTTGAAATAGGGCAACAGATGATATCAGAAAACGGTGGAATTATGGCAATCGGAGAACTATTCACACAGCTAAATAAAACTCGTCCTGGGAGGATGGTTTCAATTGATGATATGTATCGATCCTTGGAGAAATTAATCAATACTCAATTAATCCCACCATATAGAGTGTTAGATTCAGGATTGAAGATTGTTGAATTTGTTCCTGTTGAGTTTAGTCCAGACCATGATGTTATTCTAAATTATGCATCCAGAGTTGGTTTTGTTACAAAGGAAGATTTACTCATGAGAACAAGTTGGACTGAAGAACGAATAGATAGATGTTTAAAATTCTTTGAAGAAAATAGCATAGCTAGAGTTGACCGTAGCTATTCTGAAGGAGTAAAATTCTGGTTTCCAGGTTTAATGGGACTATAATTCAGAAAAAAAAGTCTAAAACACTTTATCAGCTTCAAACTGAATTATTGTTTTTTCTTTGTTTAACCAACGAGCAACTTTACGTTCTACTAGCATTTCGCACACAATAATAAGATCATCAGCAGGCAAATTCCCCCAATTTTGTTCCAACTGAGTTAAATCGTAAAGTGAGTGTATTTCAACCACTCTTCCAGTATCTAGCATGAAGTCTAATAGTGCATCTGCCCATTCTTCATTTGATTTCCAATAAATGCGAGCCCTTGTTTTTGTTTTTTCATCTAACCAACGAGCAATATCCTGTTGAACTAAATGATCAATGATACTTCTTACCTGTGCAAGGGTTAATCTCTTACCTAAACTTTTGTTATTGAAGGGGTGACCACTTCTCAAATCGTTGATATTAATTATGTGAATCACAAAAATACGGGAGTAGTCCAATACTATCGCAGACCAACTCTGGAGCCATGATTCAATTTGATCAGTTTTCTTAGGTTTGATATACATCCAAGGTCTCTTCACCCATTTTGGAAGCTCTTCCTCAAATTCTAGTTCAAGCATAGCCCTTTGATCTTTAGAGAGATCTTCTTTCATAAAAACAGCATCAACAGGCATAGTAGCTTTCAATTCTTCAGCTGTAATCTCCAAACCTTTAATACTGGCTTCAATTAGTTTTAATTTCTCATCTGAAATCTCTTTTTCATCTTTTAATTTTTTTAAATCTATTTCAGATGATCTCTCTTTCTTGGGCTTCTTCTTCTCAGTGGTAGACATGGATTTAACCTCTAGAATCATGCGCTGCCGAATTCTTCATTCCAGTTATCGTATTTTTCTATTTCATCATCACTTACAGAGGGGTTAATTGATTCAATTGCTTCAAGAAAATCATCTTGGGTTACTGACCGGGCAGCTACTGAAGTATCTTCAATAGCTCCAGCCATATCAAGTTCTCTGATTGGAGTCATGATTGCTTCTCTACATACCATTGCTATATCAGAACCTGAATAACCTTCTGTAATTTCTGCTAGAACTTCGAAATCAGCATCTTCAGCTAGTTCAACACCCCTGGTATTGAAAACAAAAATAGCTGAACGAGCTGGTAAATCTGGTAAAGGAATGTAAATTCTTCTCTCGAATCTTCTTCTGAATGCTCCGTCTATAGATTCAGGCATATTAGTAGCACCTACAGTAACTATTCTGTCAGTTTCGGAACTCGATAATCCGTCCATTGATGTTAAGAGCTCAGTTTTAACTCTACGCATTGCATCATGTTCTCCACCTCTGGCGCCGGCTAAAGCATCAACTTCATCAATAAAAATAATACTGGGTTGTTTTTCATCTGCTAATTCGAAAAGCTGTTTAACCAATTTCTCTGATTCACCAAGCCATTTTGAAATGATTGAAGATGCACTAACATTGAAGAAAGTTGCTTCTACTTCAGCTGCTGTTGCTTTTGCTAAAAGAGTTTTACCACAACCAGGAGGACCAAAAAGCAAAATACCTTTCCAAGGTTTTCTTGCTCCAGAGAATAAATCAGGTCGCATCAGAGGTAAAACAATAGCTTCTCTCAAGGTTTGCTTTGCGGTTTCTAGACCTGCTATATCTTTTAAAGTAATATTTGGTTTCTCTGTAACGATTATATCAGATATAGCATTTTCTAGTTTTTCCTCCTCATCACTTCCTGCAGTGGATTTCCTTTCTTTTCTCTTCTCTAGAAGTTCCCTTAGTTCCCTTGCTCTACTAATGTACATATTGGCTTTCTTCTTGAGAGAACGAGCAACTTGAGGGTTTCTTTCAAATCTTATGGCTTTCATTAAAGCTTCAGCAGCATCTAAATAGTGTGGAATAGCTTCACTGTAGTTTTTTTCTTTATCAAAGGAATAAGCTTTGACTGCAAAATCTCTTGCATGATCTATTAATCCTTGAGCAGACACGTGATTCACAACCTCTATCTATTTATTCCATTTATCTAATATAAAATGTTTCATTTTGTTTCATAACACATTGATAATTTTCATAGTATGGATTTTAAGAACTTACAAAAATAAAAATACAAAAAAAGGAAGAACTAATTATCTTCCTTCATTTTCTTCTTTAATCCCTCAAGCTCAGCTTCAAGCTCTGATGTATCTTCTTCTTTGTCACCTGTTCCAACAGGAGTTGAAGGAAGACCACTAACATCAGGTAAGCTTGTTGTTGTACCTAAATCCATCTCAGCTTCTAACTGAGCTAACTGCTCATCAATAGCTGCATCATCTTCAAAATCTAGAATGCCTTCAGATAAGCTTGGATCAGATAGAGCTTCAGTCATCATTTCAATTTGATCTCTCTGTTCCATTACGGAATCCATAACACGTTCTGTTCTCTCAGGAGAAACGCTTTTGATTTTCTCCCCAACAACTTTAGTACCAAGTTCCATAGCTTTTACAGTTTCTGCGGTTGAAGTAGCTGTTTGAATACTATCTATCTGAGCTTGTAAATTCATCCCTGTGTTATGAACTGTATTCAGCCTTTTCATGAAAACAGCTCTTCTTTTAAGAGCTTGTCTTGCTCCAGCTTTGTTACCAGCTTTGAGCATTTTTGAGGCTAAGATTTTCTGTTCATCTGATTGCCTTTCAAGATTTCTAGCTTCTGCTTGTAATCTGTTTTGTTGTCCTTTGAGTGTAGATAATGCATCAGCATCTTCTTTTCTTTTTTTTCCAAAAAGCCAATTCTTAACCATTTTTATTCACCTTTTAATCCTCTTCTCTTCTTCTTAATTTCTGGATTTCGTCCTCTAAATCATCTGTTTGCACTACACCAACTGTTGGTAATCCAGCTTGAGTGGAAACACCTAATTCAGCAGCTGTTTGTTCAATTAATCTATCGACTTCAGCTGGATCAGTATCAGCAATTAGTAAATCGTCAATACCATCTTCAATTGTTCCTGTTGACTCTTCGATTCCATCAATTGAACTTTCCATATCTTGAATAACTCTATCTAAATCTGGAATCTGTAATTGAGCATTTGCTGTTCGTAAAGCAGAAGCAATACCATGCATTTCTTCAGCCATGCTTGCTGCTGTATCAGCTCGTTCTAATTTAAAGATTAGACCATTCATACGCGAGACTAGTTTCTGATAACCAAATTCCCATCTTCTGTTGCGTACAATATCAGTAGCAAATAATCTTGCAGATTCCAAATCTCCTCGTTGGATGTTTTGTTTCATTTTCAACTGCATCTTGGATTCATCTCGAGAAAGTTTCCTTTGTGCTCTTTCTAATCTTCTTACAGTTAATCGAAGATTAATTATGTGGTCACGAGGACTCTTCTTTGTACCCAAAAGCCAACCCATAAAGTCACGGAACATCTAAATCACTGCGTTTAGTTATTGTATATTCATATTTAAGCTTTCGTGGTTATTATATGTATTGTTTCAGAATTTATTTTAACTCAAAACATGATTTGCTGTCTTTCCGAAATTTTTAAATTGACCTACGATAGTTGGTCTTGTAAAATAGGTGTAATTGTATGCGTTTTCAAAAGAAATCTAAAAGAAATTTTGCATTTATGACAATAATAACAAGTTTAGTGATTCTTGCCTCAGAAACAGCTTTAGCTCAAACTCCAGATTTAACCCCAATCGCTGCAGCTCTAGCAGTTGGTATAGCTGGAGCTGCAGCCGCCATAGGAATGGCGATGGCAGGAAGTGCAGCCATAGGTGCTATTGTGGAAAAACCTGAAATTTTCGGAAAAGCTTTTCTCTTCATAGTGTTGATTGAAGCCGTGGCTATTTATGGTCTACTAGTAGCTATCCTACTTGTATTCTAATTCCCTCTCTTTACTTTCCTTTTTTCAGTGATTACTATGGCAGAAAATACTAAGAATCTAAAACCACCGGCTGGAATCAAACTAGCATCTTTGAAAGATTTGGTTAGATTAGTTATTTCCAGTGTTGGCCCAGACCGAATTGCGGGATATATTGGTCATTTTGAGGAAGCTGATAGGACAATATACTTCGTTTTTAACACAAGTTTAGGATATTACGAACTTAATGCACTTCCAATAATTCTGTGGACTGTTGAAGAAGAAATGCCTACAAAGTCATTCTTAAGGTATAAAACAGCAACAGATGAAACAATTGAATTCTCTAATGATGCTACAGATCCTAAATGGTTAAGCATCCCAATTGTAAAGTTTGAGATAATGCCTGAGTTTCTTAAAGTATGGAAGAATTAAGTGGATAAGAACCATATTAAGTTCTCAAAGTTCCCACATGTCATCAAATTCTTCACTTTTTCTTTGAATATCATCTAAATGTCGTTTGAGCCTATGATGTTCACTGGTTAGTTTCCTTAATAATCCATCTATACCTTTGGTACCTCGAGAACCATACCTTCTGGTTTCATTTAATCGATGTATCTTTCGTTCTACAGCTAGTAGTTGCTCAAACAGTTTCTTGAATCTCGCATCTTGTCCTTCTCTCCAGTATAATTCGCGTTTCAATTCACGTTTATTAAGCAAATAAGCACGAAGGTGACTTACATTTCTTTGTATGTTGGTTTTTAATTCATTAATAGTGAGTGAATAGTACTTGAGGTCTTCAATTATTGAGGATTTATGAATTGAATAATCTATGTAATTTTCGATGATTTCAAAATAAATCATAAATTGTTCAAGGCTCTTCTTTCTTCCAAGAAATGAATATGAATCTAATCTGGTTTTGAAGCGAAACATGTTGCGAGATAATAATCTGGAAATATATTGCTTGTTTATAATATACGACAAGCTTATGGTTTCTTTTGTTTTTAATCTAACATTAAACAAACCCTTTTCTCGGAGCAAGTATAAATTCTTACTAGTCAGAACAACAAGATATTTCTTTGGTAATTTAGTGTTCTTCTTTAGCCAAATCCGTGGAAGAATAGAAATTAGATGTTCTTCTTTGTCTTCAGGTAGGAGATGATAAATCTTACTTAACAAACGAAATTGAAAACCAAGAAAATCTACTTTTTGATTAAGGGTTTGAAAATCTTCATCCATCTCATTAAACTTTGACTTTATGGTTGTATCAAGTAAATCCAATCTATTTTGAAGCAAATTAAGAATTTCTTCCCCTCTTTCTATGTTATCCACGTTTGTAAATCGCATATATCCGATTGCACGTAGTTTCTCATCAACCATTGCAAAAGTATCATTTTCAAATTTGACAAGTTGATCAATGAATATTGAAATTTTGCTTCTAAGTAAAGTAATTTCATCTTCCACATCACCAAAAAGCATAATTTTCGCTTTTCTCATTTCAAAGACGTTCTTAACAATTTCAAGATATTTCTGAGTAAGATCCCACACTTGTGCAAGCTTCTTGTTCAACAGAGTAAATGAAGAAAATATCAAATGTGGAAGTTGTTGATGATAAAGAAGTCCATCTTCCACATCTATTGATCTACACCATTCACAGCTATTAGTAGGCTCATTTCTGGAAAATTCTGTAGCTGAACCACATTTATGACATTTTGAATCAAGGCTCTCAGTTTCACAAGTTGAGCAAAAGTATACTGTATTTGATATATGAATATGTTCAGTACAAAGTTTTCTCTTACATGACTTACAATAGTATTGTGCTGGACTACTACAAAAGCTACAACTAGATATTGCCGGCAAACATAACACCAGTATTTAGTAGAAATTGATAACTCTGTTTTATTTATAGATGTAATATCTGGGAAATAGTGCTTAACTAGATTGAATCATTTCTAATGTTTCTATTCGATAAGTTCAAACCAATAATTTTATTTTTTCAAAGATTTATCAGAATCATAGAGGATATCAAAAATGAAAATATCAGACCGTACAGCAGGTTTTAGTTATGCAATTAGAGATGTAATTGCTGCAGCAGATGAAGTTGAAGCTAAAGGGCATAAAATCATTAAGCTTAATATTGGGGATCCAATAAAATATGGTTTTAAAACCCCTAAAATTTTGACAGAACCGCTTCGTTATGTCGAAGAGGAAAATTATAACTATTATGCAGATTCTCGGGGAATTCTAGAATTTAGAGAAGCAATTGCTGACTATGAAAACAGAAAATATGACGTTGGGGTTACTGCTGATAAAGTAATAGCAACAGCTGGGGTATCTGAAGGTATTCAAATGACTTTGATGTCATTCACTAATCCTGGAGATAGAATACTAATTCCTGGGATTCATTATCCCAGTTACTCTGGTAACGGTACTATATTTGGAAATGATATGCAATATTACAAGACAGCAGTTGAAGATAACTATTATCCGGATCCCGATCACATACGATCTTTAATGAACGACAGAACAAAATTAGTATTTCTTAATACACCAAATAATCCCACAGGTTCAGTATATCCTGAAAAAGTGCTGAAAGAGATAGTAGACATAGTTGGAGAATACGATGCATGTATTGTTTCAGATGAAACATATGATTTACTTGTTCTGGATGAAGGTCTGAAACATACTGCAACAGCTGAAGTGGCAAAAGATGTTCCAGTGATAGCTTATAATGGCTTCAGTAAAGTTTTCCTTGCACCAGGATGGCGTTTAGCGTATGCATATATTCATGATCCCTTGGGAAAAATAGAAGAACCATGGGATGGGTTAAATAAATTAACTAGACTTAGATTATGTGCTTCAACACCTTTACAAAAAGCAGGAGCTGAAGCTCTAAGACAAGATCAGAGCTCTTATCTTCCAGAAACTATTAAAATCCTAAAAGAAAGAAGAGATTTAATTTACAATAGACTTTCAGAAATGGATGGAATTGTTGTAAATAAACCAGAAGCAGCATTTTATATCTTTTCGATGATATCAATGGACCAGTTCAAATGGAAAAATGATAAGGAATTTGTTTTTGACTATCTTAGAAAGAAGCACATTCTAACAGTATTTGGATCGGGATTTGGTCCTTTTGGAAATGATGGTTTCAGAATGGTCTACTTACCAACTCTTGAAGAAATAGACATTGCAATGAATAGATTAGATGAGCTACTAAGAGAGAATAGAATCTGATTCATCTTCTTTTTTCTTTTTTCTTCTAAATTTTTTAATACTTATATATTGAGAAACTGACGTTAATACGATTCCTGTAAGAATAATTAATGCAAATAGGATAGTTATTAATTCTGGTGTTTGAGTTAGGGGGAAGATTAAAACACCAAGTATAGTGGCACCAATTGGTTCTCCCAAAATTGCTACTCCTACAACAAAAGCAGGTAGTCTTTTTAAAGTATAATTGTAAGTAGCGTGACCAATTAAAGAGGGCCCCAGTGCAGACACAATAAAGAGAAGATAAACAATTGCAGAATATCTAAACAATTCATATCCTTCAAGTAAATTATAAAATAAGAGAAAGATTGCAGATGCAAGGTTTACTAGAGCAAAATATGGCCACAAAGGTGAATCCTGGAGAATTTTCTTACCTATTAGAAAATAAAATGTTACAGTTAAAGCTCCAATAAGAGAGAACATAATTCCTAAAAGCAAATTTCTATTTTCAGCTACTGGAGAAGAAAATGCAAGGAGCGCACCACCTGTAAAAGCAATACCTATACCTACGATTCCTATCGCATTTATTTTTTCCTTGAAAAATATAAAACCAAAAATGGCAAGGAAAATTGGAACTGCATCTACTAAAGTTGTAGATATAGCTACGTTAACGTATTCTAAGGAAATAAACCAAGTAGCAAAGTGTACTGCAAGTAATAATCCAGAAAGAACTATCCAATGATATCTTTTAATTGTAGTTTTTTCACCAATCCATTTTATTCTTTTCTTGTAAAGAGAGAGTATTAAAGCGCCAATCCCTGCAAAAAAAGTTCTATACATAGCTGTAACAGCAGGAGGAACTCCTAGTTTAATTAGGTATACGACAATGATTGCTGAGAATGAAACAAAAATAATAGCAATAAATAACTGCAAATACGGTAAAGACCTTTGATAAAAGGTCGTTTGTGTTTCTGTTTCAAGCCCCAAATTTGCGCACCAATCTCATCTCATTTAATGCAATACCCATAATGTGCTTTCCTAATATATGACCCAAGCTTCCATCTACTGCATAGCTTTCGCCAAACTTCTCTACCTTATCTCTTCTACAATCTGGTGAATAGATTAAAATTGGTACTGGATCTGCAGAATGATCTTTAAAACTACAGGGGGTACTATGATCACCAGTTATCATTACAACAAGATCTCCTTCGTAGTTCTCTGGTAAAAACCTAAACAACTCCTTATCAACTCTTTCAATGAATTCAGATTTTTCTTTATACTTCCCATCATGCGAATAATTATCAGTTCCTTTAACATGAGTAAAAACAAAATCATAATCATTTAGAGCGTTATGAGCAATCTCAAATTTTGCTAATAAATCTGTAGTTGTCCCCCCAGACATTCGAGAATCATCAATTATATGCATACCTAACATTCGACCAATACCTTTGTATAAACCTCCACCGGCTACACAAGCAGTTTCCAAGCAGTACTCCTCCTCAAAGTTGGGTAATTTTGGAACTTTACCTGCTCCTCGAATTAGTAAATAGTTTGCAGGAAGTAAATCTTCTTCTACCCTCTTTTTATTGAGTTCTGCATTATTTAGTATTGTTCTTGCCTTCATAACAAAAGAAGTTAGAACCCTTGCAGTTTTTTCTGCTTCGGGTGACTCATCAAGGGGTTTGAATTCTAAAGGTTCTTTTCTTTCAACATGAGGATCATTTTCTGAGACTTGGTCGGACAATCCATCACCTCTTAAAACCAAAGCAGCCCTGTGTTCTGTCCCTGCTTCCAATAGAATTTCGATGCCATCAATTTCCAAACCTTCAAAGAGTTTAGCAAGTTGATCAGTTCCTTCTCTAATTCTTCCAGCTCGTCTATCAATAATTACACCTTCTGGGTTTATTGTTGCAAAGTTTGTTCTGAAAGCGATATCACCCTCCTTCACAACTAATCCGATTCCAGCAGCCTCAAATGGACCTCTCCCTGTATAGTATTCATAAGGATCTACACCAAACAGTGCTAGATGGGCCGTATCACTTCCTGGAGTAACCCCTGGTGCTATTACATGTAATAGTCCATTCATCCCAAGTGATGCCAGTTTATCCATATTTGGAGTCTTCGCATATTCAAGAGGAGTTTGTCCTCCAAGCTCTGAAATAGGACGATCACCCAGACCATCCATTACAACAAACAATAATTTCATGTTAAAGTTGATTTTCTTCCATAATAAAAATGTTTATCCCAAACCAATTTTTCTCATAGGTAATTCTTTCCAATAAATCATAATGTAATTATTATGTTGTTATTCGAACTCTTCTCTCTGCGCACTTTGGATAACTTTAATAGCAATAGTATAGTAAAAAATAAGTAGAGGAAATAGGTGTCAAAAAATGTCTATTGATTTATCAGTATCACAAAAAAAACAATTGGTAAGAATATTAAAACAAATCTCGTTAGGGTGTGATTTAGAAGCTTTAGCAGTTGTTAATGCAGAAGGAATAAAAATTGCTTTCTTCTCTGAAAAGGGGACAGATCCAGATCTCTTGAGTGCGGTTTCTTCTGCAATATTATCAACTGGAAAAATGGTAAGTGGAAATCTAGCACATGGAGATTTGGAACAAGTTTTAATTCGTGGTGAAGAAGGATTTACAATACTAGCAAGTGCTGATGAATATATTTTGATTGGTGCTAGTAGAGATTTGCATAATGTAGGTTTAGCTATGCAAGTAAT
>JAGLXK010000390.1 GCA_023132955.1 Candidatus Heimdallarchaeota archaeon | reverse complement strand
TTTGTCGTATCTACACCCTTACTATTCAAATAATCCTTGGTTTCTTTTAGGTTAGAAACATTAATTGTGAAAGCTGTTTGGTTTTCTGCTAACCCATGAACACTTTCGTTTAGACCGATGAATAATCCATCTAGATGAGTACTCATCTCTACCCATCCTAGTTGGCGAGCTTCATTCCAACTTACTTTGTAATTAAACACATCTTGATAGAATTGAATAGCTCTGTCCATATCATTTACGTGTAATGTTACAAGAGCAGATTTGGGATGTGAATATTTAATTTTCCATTCTTCTTTTTTCCCTGTCATTTAATCACTTGTGAATAACTTGAAAATTAGTAAATAAAAATATATCCTTGTTTAAAAGAATAACTTACATTTTTCTAAAAAGAATCTCGTCTTATTTAAAATTTCATAGGGTCTATATTATGCATTTAGTGAGATTTAAGCTATAAGGACATTCAGAACAAAATGGCATATTTCCCCAGCAATCAGATGTATCTTCTATAGCATAAAAACAGTTATTGCTTGATAAACTACAATCACCACAATAAGGGATAGTTTTATTCATTTCTTCTACTTTTAAGCGAAATTTAAGATATTGTTCACTTTTCCATATTTCTAGAAAAGGCTTCTGATGTATATTTCCGAATGTAAATGAAGAGTTTTTTCTTACATGATTATTTAGATATGATTCATGATCCCATAAATATTTGAAGCAAGGAACAACATTTCCATCTGATCTAATAACAGAAGCATTTGCTGTCTGAAATGGGCATTTTCTATCGGAGAATTTTGGAAAAATTGCAGGTAAAATCAACTCAATATCTCTTTCTTCTGCAATATTACTAAACTTTTTGAAAAGTTTCTCTAGTTCATATAAGGCTTTGAGTCTATCTTTTTCCTTGATGTATAATGAAATATTAAGATGGACATTTTTTTCTTTTGCTTTTGCTTGAGCTTTCCCATAGATTTCAGAAAAAGGTCTAATTTTAGGTTTGATATTCGCCTTATTTTTGTATAATTGTTTATATGTTTCCTGCATTTTCTCTGCGAATTTTTCTTTGGATACACCAAGAATTATCTCTTTCCACTGATTACTATTTTCTTTCAATATTGATAATGCTTCTTGTGATATCATAGTGAATAGAACTTCTTCCTGTAAATTATCAAAGAATGGAAAAAGATGACTTAATGCTATGAAATCAATTCCCATTGATCCAAATTTGGAAATAATACCCTCAATCTGATTAACATTGGATTTCATTAGAACAGATTGGATCCCTATTCGAACTTTCTTGTTTGCGTTTCTTTCAATTAGATATCTTAAATTTGCTTCTACATTCTCATTTTCTAAGGAATGAAGCTCAGGTTTTATTTTGTTATTTAATAACATGTCGCAGGAAAAAACAATCTCATCTGCTAGATGTCTATCAACTATAGCATCAACTTTATTCTTATTGAGTAGTGACCCATTAGTCGTAAATGAGACTATACTTTCTGGGGGTAAATATTTTCTTGATATCTCTAACATTTCTATGAAATCAGGATGTATTAGAGGTTCTCCAAATCCATATAGTACAAGCTTATCTAGATTTGGAAAGATTTCTTCAGCTAGTGACTGAAAACTCTTTAAAGAAAGAAAATGGTTTTCAGAATTTCCAAATGCATTAAGACACATCGAACATGAATAATTACATTTGTTTGTTGGTTCAACTTGTAAAAGCTTTGGATATTCTGACAACATTACCATTCTGCTTTTAGGTTCAAATTTAAAAAATATAACTATTAGTAGAAATACGCTATTTTTGCAGATAGATTTATATCTGTTGAAAGGTTACTTCTATCACAATTCACAGTCTAGGTGTATTAAAATGGAATTTGGCTACATGAATAAATGGTTAAAAGTTAATTTAACTCTTAAAGAATTCAAAGATTTTTCGATTTCTGAAGATATACTTCGTCAATTTGTGGGAGGTAAAGGAATAGCAGTTCATCTTTTATGGAAATATGTCAGTAAACTTGAGGAAAAAGGCATTAATGTCAAGGATTTTGATGCATTATCTTCTGAAAACATGCTTATTTTTGCTACAGGACCAGTTACTGGAACAAGGTCTCCAAATAGTGGGCGTCATCATGTCATGGCATTAAAATCCCCTTTGACAGGTTCAATTGGTTCAGGTAATTCAGGAGGTCGATGGGGAGCTAAACTCAAATTTGCAGGATATGATGGTATTGTAGTTATAGGTAAAGCTGAAAATCCCGTATATATCTCTATTATAGATGGATCTGTAGAAATTCATGATGCAACAAAACTTTGGGGTAAGAATTCAGTTGAGACCTCAAGTCATCTAAGGAACAAACATGATAAAAAGAGAGCAGGAGTTTCTTGCATAGGACCTGCAGCAGAGAATCTAGTTCCTTTGGCAGTTATTATGAATGAAGAACACAGAGCTACTGGAAGAACAGGACTCGGAGCTGTTATGGCCTCTAAAAACTTGAAAGCTATTATTGTTGAGGGTAATAATAAACCAATTATAGCAAAGCCAGATGAGTTTGATCTTAAAGTTAAAGAACATGTTGAGAAACTAAAGGAACATCATACTACAGCAGAAAGTTTACCTAATTATGGTACAGCTATTTTAGTCAACATTATCAATCAAAATGGTATGCTTCCAACTAGAAATTGGCAGACAGGTGTTAATCCAGAAGCAGAGAAAATCTCAGGAGAAACCTTAACGGAAGAGTACCTAATAAATAAGCATCCCTGTTGGGGATGTGTTGTTGCATGTGGAAGAAAAACCAAGGTTGACAAAGGAAATTATAAGATAACATATACAGAAGGTCCAGAATATGAATCTATTTGGGCTTTAGGTGGTTCTACAGCAATAAATGATATGGGAGCTGTTATCAGAGCAAATCACTATTGTGATATATTTGGTATGGATACTATAAGCGTTGGCTCTTCTATTGCAGCAGCTATGGAATTGAATGAAAAAGGTATGATACCTGAGGAAGATCTTCAAGGTATAGATCTGCGATTTGGTAATGCTGATGCTGTCGTTGAACTAACATGGATGGCAGCTTTTCGACAAGGACTTGGTTTTTGGATAGGAGAAGGGTCTAGAAAAATGTGTCAACATTATGGTGCTCCAGATCTATCAATGTCTGTTAAAGGATTAGAAATGCCAGCTTATGATCCACGTGGTGCCAAAGGAATAGGACTCAATTATGCCACTGGAAACAGAGGAGGATGTCATGTTACAGGTTACACAATTGCAGCAGAAATACTAGGAGATGTAGACAGATTTACAACTGAAGGTAAAGCTGAATTGGTCAAAATATTCCAAGATTTCACCAGTATCGTTAACTCTTCTGTAAACTGTTTATTCCTTACATTTGCTCTAGGATTAGATGAATATGCAGAGATGATCTGTCCAGTAACAGGATGGGATGTTGATTCAGATGAGCTTCTAACAATAGGAGAAAGAATAACTAATCTTGAGAGGATGATCATTAACAAATTTGGAATAACAGGAAAAGATGATACATTGCCGAAGAGATTGCTAGAAGAAAAAATGCCTGAAGGTCCTTCAAAGGGTCAAACTGTAGATTTAGATACAATGAAAGAAGAATATTACGAACTAAGAGGATGGGTTAATGGAATCCCTTCTGAAGAAAAGATAATAGAACTAGGGTTAAAGTAGATAAATCTTTATTCTTCTTTTTTTTTATTATTTTATAGCTGGGAAATACATGAAAATATTTGTTAAAGTATTTGCATCTCTGAGGAAAAAATATCCTAGTGTTAGTGATTTAAATCCATTAGAGATGGAAATTGATAAAGGAACAACACTTGCTCAGTTAATTGCACGATTGAATTTTAACCAAGAAGAAGTAAAAATAATTTTAGTTAATGGACTCAGAGCATCAGTGGATGATATAATCAATGAAGAGAGCAGCATAATTTCTTTATTCCCTGCAGTAGGGGGAGGCTAAGATAAAAATTGATTTTAAAATAGCTTTGAAAAGAATATTAAAAGGATAGCATCATTCTTTACAAAATTGTTCAGGTCGCTATCTAATGAAAAGAATTGTTGTAAAACCGTTGCATTATACTCCCTACGTACCTTTTATTATATTTCGATTCCTTAGTTAATCATAGGTGTGGGACTAATGGGAAAGCGATATTACTTCTATTGTCGTGGTTGCGAACTAAAACTAACATTATACCACGAAGTTGGAAAGAACTCTAAAAACCAACTCCACAACTACTATTGTGAAGTATGTGAAAAAATCATTTTTCTGAAAACCTGTATAGATTGTGGTCAAGAAAATGAACAAACCTTACAGGTTCCAAAAAATGGAATTACTGAACCTGATAACGACACAGAAAGTATTGAATGTCCTAAATGTTCCAGCTTGAAAACAGCCATTGCAGTCCTAGGAGAATGGGAATAAATATAGTCAAATCAGTCCTGTAAGTTACATTTTACTCATTTCAAGCTGATTTACCAACCAAGCAAATGCTTCAACTACCCCTTTACCTGTTAAAGCACTACAATCAAAAACAGCAAACGTACGTTCTTTCATATCCAAGTGTAAATTCAAAAGTTGTATCATTATTGGAGCTTGAATTGCACCAGGAAGATCTTGCTTGTTAGCTAAAATCAAAGCAGGAACTTGTTCAAGAATTGGATTATTAAAAAGATGAATTCGAAGAAGGTCACGTGCCTCGGGCAAACGTTCAATATCAGCTGCGTCAATGACGAAGATCGCAGCACTGCAGCCTGGGTAATGAATTTCCCAGAGAAATCGAAACTGCTCTTGACCTGCAACATCAATCGTAGTAATATCCCACCCTTCAAAACTTATCGTATCTATATTCTGACCAATTGTTGGAGTAAGTCCTTCTAGGAATACTCCAGTATTAACAAATCTAGTCAATGTAGTTTTACCTGCAGCATCAAGCCCCAAAATAAGAATTTTAGCCTTCTTTTCCGCTCTTAGTTTTTTCATTAACCATTTGGAAAAAGAAGACATAAAGCTCATTTTATTACTCCGATATATAATCTGTTTATTGAAATTTTTCAGTGTTGAAGTAAATTACGATAATATTTTATCTTTCTTGTTATTAAGATTAATGATGGTTTTGTCATCAATTATACAGATTCTGAAGTGAAATTTACTCTAGTATTTTCAAAAATGCAACTAAATAAGGTAGTAAATTACAATAAACAAAGAGAGATACAGAATGAAGAAATAAGTAAGATTTTAGATATGATAACAGATGAGGATATTGAACATACAATCAGAATTTTGAAAAATATAAATGTGACATCTAATTAATAGTGAAGAATAAAGAGGAAAAATGAGAGAGGGTTAACTCTCTTTATTCAGGCTTAAAGTGTTTTCTCGAGTATAAGAAAAGTCCTAGTGCTAAGAATATTGCTGATAGGATTATTAGCAAGGTGAGATCAAATAGATGATTAGATAATGTATTATCGTAAAGGAGAAGACCTCTAAAAATCCTTATAGCTGGTGCAGCAGCAAGTAGATCAAATAAACCTAATGAATTACCAAATATATTTGGGATAATTGTTGGATTAGGTATAACAAAGAACGCTCCAGATATTAATGAGCAATACTCAATTATTAATTCTTTCTGTACTAAGAGAAATCGACACATATTTGTTAGAATGTAAATCTACTCAATTATCCTATGCATCATATTCTCCAATGTTCCCTTTCCTTTAATACTTTTACCTTTCCAAGTCCCTTCAGCTTCTAAAACATAGTTAGTTATGTACTGATTCTCTTTTCCGAGAACACCCAGCCAAGATATTTTTGCTGTAGAGGTAACTTCCAAATCTAAGAGATTTTTCCCAGATGCATCCTTTCCTCCAGTTACTCTCCATGCAGTCGGAACTTTTGAGGGTAAGTTTTCATCTTCTGCAAAACCAGTTTCTTCTATATCGAAATCATAGGGTTGAAAATGAAACCATTCATCATCTATAACCAGAGCACCCTCTCCCGCTTCAAAAATTCCTTCCTCCTCTATATCTAGAGAATGATAAAATAGATGAATTGCCCCTTCAGGGAATTGCAAATTTAACCATCTCCAATCATAAATGTGTAAGCTAGAAAAAATACCTATACCATGCTCAATTATTCCACGACCATTCTTGAGTTCTACCTTCTGACCTTCTACAACTATTTCTCCAGTAACTTTGAATGCAAAGCTATCATAGAATTTCTGAGCCATAGAAGGGCTGATAGCCATTCGCCCATTATAGTAGACTAAGATCCCTTTATCATTAGTTGGAGTATAGTTCAATTTTGCAGTGATGTCCAATTTTTTATCATTAAACACAAAAGAATAACCTTCATCCCAAGTACCATCTATAAGAAAGTCTACTTCAGGTTCAGAAACCTCCTGATGATATCGATCTTTCATCTTATTGAGCAAGACTCCTCTTGGATAGAATTCATCCCATTTTCTAGTTTTGAGTTTTTCAGAAACAATAAAAGAATCCAAGACAGATAAACGAAGAACAGGAGCATCAACCCAGAAGAATCTGAGAACAGTATCAATTTTATCTGGATCCTCTTTTCCTTCAGAGTTAAACATCACATAGATCATTCCTTCCTCCATAGGACCTTTATTACCTTCAGAAACAGGATAAATGGGCTCTAGAAGTTTTTTATTAGCATTAACAAAATCCTCTCCAACCTTTCTATCAGCTCGTTTTAATTTCCAAAGTAAACCTAGATTCTTAAGAAAAAAAATGAATTTTGGTTTTGGTTTTACATCTGCTTTACTCATATTATCAGATAATCTAAAATCGTGAGGATATATATTTTTCTACAAAATCAAGGAGAATCCTTTTTATTTGAAATATGAATTTGATGAACAAGAACTAGTAATTTATTTATTATTATATTCGAGAAAGATTTTTATAGCTTTATGTCCTTATTAGTCATTACTAAAGTTTATAATAAACTTTGGTGGTGCGAAAAATGAACAAAAGAAGAATAATATCTATGCTAATCTTTTGCTTTGTTGGTATTATGCTAGTTAACGGAGTATCTGCTGTACAACCTTACAAACACCACACATATGGTGATGCAATGGCAGGTTTTCTTGCTAATGGAGCATATGGAGTTGAATTTCGAGGTCTTGGTCTCGACTATATGGCAAACTTACCAGCTGTTGTAACCACTACTCAAAAAATAGAAGTTTGGTGGGCTCCTCCTTGGGATTATTGCGTCGAAGATGCACACTATATCAGTGTGGGAGTTTCATTCTGGCAATCAGATATAGACTTTCTAGGTGCTAGCTTCAAGGATTTCTACCTTGCATGGGATATGATTAATATAGATTATATCCTAGACGGAGAGTTCTGCGAAGGAATTAAAACACCTCTAAAACCGGCTCGTTTCCAAGAATACATTGTTGAAGAACCAGTTGAAATACTTCCTGGAGTTTGGATTCCAGCAGGATACGTAGATTCAGCAATTTGGTGGTTTCAGGAGGGTATGATCTTTAAACCTGGAGCGTTATCAGTCGGAATTCACTCGCTAACTGTAATAATTGAAGGATGGTTTCCTTGGCCATGGGCTTTTGATATGGAATTTGAAATCAACGCATGTTGGCACTGAAATACCAATACCTGTAAAAACTAACAAACATTAAAGATTTGAGAAATGTAAGCACATTAAGAAGAGAAACTTCTCTTCCTTTCTTTTTTCTTACTAGTAGCCAAGGTTAAGAATAAAAAATCTATTTGTGGAAATAATATGGGTTTAATAAAATTTTAAATTGAAATAAGATTTCATCTTTCTATAAGAGGGATTATGCTTTTGTGGAGAACCCAACCTACAAATATTTTTAAGAAATCGTAAAA
>JAGLXK010000039.1 GCA_023132955.1 Candidatus Heimdallarchaeota archaeon | reverse complement strand
ATTCTAGGTAGATTAGATATATTCAACCTCATAAAATCGTTTTGTACTATTTGATCTATATGTCCTGTTATGTTAAGAATCAAAACAGCTTCAGTATCTTTATTATTCAAATCTTTGGTCTGAATATTCCAATACTGTTTGAAATCGACATTCGTTTTTAAAGGTTTAAGGTCAATTTCTTTTCCATCTATATCTGATACTACTATAATTTTTTTTGTTTTTGAGAGGTGATATCCTGCAAAAAATAAAACTGATTTATGTGTTTTGGATACAATTCTGAGTCTTTCAGGTTCTAAAACCTTAATTTCATTTATCTTATTCTTAATAGAAGATATGAAATCATTCCATACATCAGTTGATGGAATGATTCGTGAATCTCCTGTAAAAGTCTTTGTATCCTCATAGAAGTGTTCAAACTTATCAACAGAGAAATGTACAGGAGTAATTAAACCTCCATGGGAATTCAATCCTAAATAATATTTTTTCTTTTCTTCTGGTAGTTTGAAGCTAAAAGCTTGTTTTGAGTAACTTGATTCTATTCCAGTAATTTCACTCAATTCTTTACTAAGAATCAAATTATATTCTGGTAAAGGAACATCTAATTTATCAATTTTGCTTATGGATGTAGATCTATCAAATTTCTTTAATTTAAGTAATAAAGTTGTTTTGTCAATAACTTCTGTTTCCTTGAAAAACAATCTGATTAACAGTGATTTATGATAGGAGTTTGCATAATATATTGCTGTTTCTAGATCATTTTTAAAATAAATTTCAAATTCCTCACCCTTGCTAATAGATAAAGTATGAGCTATTTCATTTCTTAATCGATAAAGGACATCTAAATGATTTCTAATAATTTCTAACTGTTCTTTTCTTGTAGCTAATAATATTGCTATCCTTTTTGTAAATTGATCTCTAATTGATCCCTTTTCATTAAATCTTACTAATAGTTCTGCACCAACAATTTCCTTAAATAAAACGATTAGTTTATCAATTTCATTTAAAGAATTAAGATTGATTTCTTCAAGATTGGACAAAAGAAATAATGAACGAGAAAATTCCTTTCGACTGTTTCTTATATGTTTAATATCCTTTTCTGTAAATGCACTTTGTTCAATGTTAAGTAAACTTATTTTGTCTCTTATTATTCTTGCAGAAATCATTGATAACAATAATTATAACTATTTGATCAATTAAATCTTATCGGTTTTTTTTCTTAATTGATGAACAAATTTTCTCCATTTATAATAATGACAAGAAGAAAGAAGATAAAAATCTAAAATTTCTTTCTTTTTCTTTTTTATTTTTAATTTTCCCATTCTCCTATTAGAGTTAATTCTGTATCTTTAGATTTGCATCTCATACATTCCAATTTAAGCTCAATAGGATTTTCTTCTTCTAAAACTGAATATCTCTTTTCTTTTGGTATTTCTACTGCATAATACAATTTTTCTCCACAGTCAACACACTGGTCATGAT
>JAGLXK010000389.1 GCA_023132955.1 Candidatus Heimdallarchaeota archaeon | reverse complement strand
TTTGTTCAACTATTTTCTTCAATTGATCCATTCTAACTTTGATAGGATTTGGTTCGTTTCTATCTCTGATTAAAATCACTGCTACATCATTCAAAACAACATTAGGATTATCCCAAGCAACAATACCGTTATGGTTCTGTTCTGGAACTTCTTCACTAATTGCCATTACCTTGCTATTTTCGTTAAGTTCTGATTTAGCTCTGTAGGATAAAGGAGAATAGATACTATGCCCTACGAAAAGGGGGAGTTTATTGTATAATCCATAAGCAATCTTCTTTGCGAAATTTCCGTTTGTCTTTTTTTCGGGAGAATATTCTATAGATAACTTTGCCAATATTTTCTCTGTTTCCTCAAAATCATTACCCATGTCTTCGATAAGTTTGAATTTTTCTAATATTGTTAGAAGAGCTGTGTAGATTAGGGGTAAACCTGTTCTAGGTGGTATTCCCTCTCGTATTTTTATGTGAGGTACATTACTCTTCTTAGAAAGTTTTTCCAAAAGACCCCCTGAAGAGATTGTTATAATCATAGTGCCTTTAGTAAGAGCATCTTTAAAACAAGAGAGAGTTTCTTCTGTGTTTCCTGAATAACTGACACATATAATCAAAGTAGAACTGTTACTGAAAGCAGGCAAGTGATAATCTCTATTAACTAAAATTGGAATTCTGAGTTCGTTTTTTAACAAACTGAATAAATAATCACCTGCAATAGCTGAACCCCCCATTCCACAAACTACTATATTGGATGGCTCACCATATTTTATACTCTTATCTTTCCAACGTATTTTCTCAGGAATAACTATTTTTAGACTATTCTCTCGAGCCTCTTTAAACAGAGATGACCACTTCTCAAGAATTTGAAGTTGATTAGATTTATCAATCTCAATAATACGGTTTTGTTCGTCCAAATCGATCATAATTTTCACTTCCAAAAAGATTATTCAAAGGAAATTTCTTTACCTTTTACCCACAAATGTTCAAAATTATTGGAAAAAATTTCAATGATCCCAGAGTTAGAGGAGAAGTGGGGACGATAAACATACTTCTCATGTTTAACTGGAGAAACCCAAATAACAAAGACAACTTGTTCTTCATCTACTAAAGTACCACGAGCTAGAACATTTCCCTCTGTAATACTTCTTACTTGAGCACCTAAATCAAGAAGATCTCTTGCAACATCTTTTGATTTGGGATCTTCAATACTCATTATAACTCTAACTTTAACTCCTTTATCTAGTGCATCTTTGATTTCTTTTTTGATATCATTATACCAATAGAAGACATTAGTAAAAATCGATATCTCTTTCTCTCCTTTTCTAATAATATCCTTAGTCTTTAGTTGCATCTCTTCCAGAGAAGAGTATGCTTCAAGTAGTTCATCTGGTTTGATAATTAATTTTGATTGATACTCTGGATCACTTAAAAGAGACATGATTTC
>JAGLXK010000388.1 GCA_023132955.1 Candidatus Heimdallarchaeota archaeon | reverse complement strand
ATCCTCAACAACTCTCAAAAACAAAGAATACCTATCAATTTCATCCTAATCTCAACAAGTCTAAAGGCGAAGCTCATATTTTAGGCTTAGATAGTGTGTTCTATTATACTTTTAGAATTGGAAATACTTCCAAAGATGCTGAAATGCAAAATTCTGAATGGTTTCGAACTTCATATAAGAAATTTACAAATAGATTTCTAAAAACTGATGAACCCATCATTATAGAAGATATATTTGGAGATACTGATAAATATACCAAAAGCTATTTTGAAGGCTATGGTGAAATGCCTACTAGAACCTTCTTTGCTGATGGTTCGTATAGTTTTAAGAATAAGCTGATTGCACAAGAACTAATTAATAGAAATCTAGAAAAATACTCCTCATTTTCAGGTCCAGTATTTGAAATTAACAGTCTATTGAGAAAAAATGATGTTTATGATGAATCTTATTTGTTGTTTAGTGGTGATACAAGAAACAAAGGTCACACTGTTGTAGATGAAACTTTCACTGTAAGTAAAGAATCTGGATATAGAAGAATAGACAGAACGAATCTTATTAGAGCTGACTGGATTGATACAAAAACATTCGTGAGAAAAGATTCTGTCCCTTGTTTCATTACTCTCATTAAGAAACTCCCAAATGATAAACAATCCAAAAAGCTTTTTGCATTAAAAGGACAAACAGATCTCTATCGACTTGAAACTAATGGTAAATATCTTGAATATGTGATAAAGAGAGATCAAGCTAATTACTTCGTTTCAATTGCAAAAAAAGAAGATAACTATACTTATTTTCTTTTCCAAAAAAAAGCAAGAAATGAGAAAACTCTAGAAATTATTAGAAATCAACTTTTAGATACCCCTTTGTTAATTGAGAAGGGAAAATCTAGAATAAACCAAATGTACAGTGATTGGTTGAAAAGACTAAATAAAGCAAAGAAGCTTCAAACAAACCCCCATATCATAATTTGTTTGAATGAAAATGAATCTGGTTGGTTATTAGTAAAACTTGGAAGGAACATTACTAAAGTGAATGATGATTTATTTAGGAAATTCAAAATGTGGTATGTTGAAGAAGCATCAACAATCCAAAAACAGATTTGGAATGAGTCAGAGTATGGAGAATTGACAAAGAAAAATTTTTATGAAATCTTCTCGTTTGGACTGATTCCAAAGGCTTCCTTTGCAGGGAGAACCAGAACAATATATGAAGTCAATAGTGAGGAGATACAAAATTTCATCAATATTGTTAGCAATAAGTACATGCAGATTGCCTTGTATTCAGATGAAAATCCTTGGTTGAATTGGGCAGGAGAACTTGCCAAAGAATTAAAGAAATTGATAATATAGAGATATTTAAAGAAGCAATTATATTTACAAATCAAGTAATTTGTGAAAATCTATGTCTTTGTAACTCATTATCTTCTTCAAACTTGTGACTATGTCTTTATCTAAGGAAACGCCTGAATATTTTTTCAGGAGATTATCTACTTCTTCTGTTGCTCTTTGAATAACCGTTTTTCTACCTTTGTTTATCCACTCTTCATTAGTTGACCTGTCAATTATTTGATTAGGAATGTACTGTTCTTCTCTAAACCATTTCAGTGTGTGATCATGTGCTAACAGATGAGTTTTTTCCTCCAAATCAATCAACAGATTCTTAGCGATAGGCTCATCTCTTTGGACAATTCCTTTATTGAATTTATGTATCATTCCGCATATCTGATTATCAATGACAACTTTTTGAATGCTTTGAGTTGTTTCGAAATCAATCATACCAGCACCAGAAATCATGTTTACCCCCTTGATTCCAGCTAAAAGAGCTCCCATACCAGATTCAAATCCAGATTGCATATCAAGTATCTTGGTATCTGACAAACCTAGATAAGCATGAGTAGGTAGATTGAGATATTTGCCAATTTCAACATAACTGAGATCAAGAATCATAGTATCAATAGAACCCATGGGTGTAGTAGCCTTTCGTAGATCGAAAACTGCGGGAGAACCTCCCCATATTACAGGAGCTCCTGGAGATACAAGTTGAGTTATAACTAATCCAGCTAATGTTTCTGCTGCATGTTGAACAACTGCACCAAGAATGGTTACAGGAGCATTAGCACCAGTCATGGGCATAGATACAAATTCAGAAGGGATGCCATATTTGGCACAATCAATTATACTTTGACATGTCAAATCACTCCATTTTAAAGGTGGAGAGGGACAAGCATCAAATATAGCTAGAGGTTTTCTTCTTAGTTCTTCTTCACTACCTCTTACAGCTACTAACATATTTTTCATTACTTCAAAAGATTCTTTTGCAAATGTTCCGGTTACAACTGGTTTATTGGAGTAAATCAATGAAATTAACAGTCTATATCTATCACCAATTTCTTCTGGTACATCTGAACAAATTATAGCTGTACTTTGAGCATGTATGTGTTCAAGTTGATCAACAACCTTAGTGAAATCAACGAAATCTTTTGAAACTGCAGATCGAATTTCATTAGTTTCTGGATCTAAAACATTAAGTGCAGCTGAACCAGGATCAAAACAAATATTGTCTCCTTCTAATTTAGTCACTAAATTACCGTCTCTGTCATAGATCGGAATTGATGAGGGTGCTGTTTTTAATGATTTCTTGATGAGATCTGGCGGGATTTTTACTCGTCTGTTAATTTTGTCAACGTTTAAACCTTCTTTTTGTAGGATTTGCATTGCTTCATCATTTTCGACAAAAAAACCGATTTCTTCAAGTATTTCCATTGCTTCTATTACAACTTTTTCCTTTAGTTCTTCTTCAAGAATATTGATAGTAGGTCTCATTACAATTAACTCAAACAATTAATCAGTTATGTATGAAATAAATTGCTGTGTTTAAAAGATTATTTCCGATTAATCAAAGAAAAATAACATCATTCAAGCTTTCCTTTATAGTAATTACTATTGAAAACAACATATTAATTATGCTTT
>JAGLXK010000387.1 GCA_023132955.1 Candidatus Heimdallarchaeota archaeon | reverse complement strand
GTAATTACATCGAAATATTTTTTTATTCCAGACTCTTCATCTGGAAAAACACTAACAAGTTTTTTTATAGCTTGGTTAACATTATGAGGAATAATAATATCTACTCGTTCATTTGTGAAACGA
Source organism: Candidatus Heimdallarchaeota archaeon (assembly GCA_023132955.1). Classification (GTDB taxonomy): domain Archaea; phylum Asgardarchaeota; class Heimdallarchaeia; order Heimdallarchaeales; family Heimdallarchaeaceae; genus UBA460. Next base: position 4,885 of record JAGLXK010000387.1, on the reverse strand, counting down.
TAGAATTCAGGAATTTCTAGAAACTTAACATTTTCGAAAACGTTTAAATCTTCAAAAATCTTTACTTTGAAATCATCTTCATGTAGTCCATCCATTTCATGAAGACCAACTTCTAGTGTGTATCCTTTCCTCTTGAATACTGTGGCACACCCTCCTGGAATATTGTGTTGCTCAATTAGAAGAACCTTTTTTCCCTCCTTAGCAAGCTTAGCTCCTGAAACGAGACCTCCAAGACCTGCACCGATTACTATTATATCATTTTTCATTAAGTTGAACATCCATTCAAATTATTTAAAGTGTCGCAAATTAATATGGAAAAGTTAAGTTCCAAATAGATGTTTGAAAATATATCTAAATCTAAATCTTGATCTTGATAAGAAATCTGAAAAGTGAAGAAAAATCCCTTAATCTAAAGTCAGTTCATTTTCTTTAACATTTTGATAGATTCCTCTCCCCATCCTACAACCGCGTCTGCAATTCGTATCCCCATTAATACACTTAATAAGAAATAAGGATGATCTTCGTGGTCTTTTAGAGTCAGCTTCAAATGTTTCTCGAAATTTTTTAACCCCACTTTCTTTTCCTTCATCACTTCAATTAATTCTAGAATCTTATTTTTCGAATCCTCAGCTGTTGTTGCACCTCCATAATATGTTTTGAGCAGCACTTCCTGCGTCATGTCAAACATATTATCCATTTCTCTTATGCTTGGTATTCCTGAAACCCATTTCCTCAGCTCTTCTTTACCTCTCTCAGTTATTGAATATATATTGCTTATACGACTTTTCTCCTCTATTTTTTTCTTTTTAACTAGCTTTTCTTCTTCAAGCTGTTTAAGCGTTGGATATATTTGGTTAAGACTCAAATCTGGCCAAAAAAACCTCAATCCTCTGAATTTGTAATACTTCCTTATATTGTATCCTGAGATTGATTCGTGCTTCAATATACCAAGTATTGCGAATTTGTTTTTATTTTCCTTTGCCACTCTAGGCACCACTATTCACCAAATTAATTTGTGATATAACTAGACAAACTACATATAAAAATATTTTTATAGCACTATACTTTATAATAAAGTAATAATAGTTTATAATAAAATATACCAATTATAAACTATAATAAAAATGAAAAATAGAAGTTTTAGAATAAAGGTGTGAAATATGGATGCAGTTTTAGAAAAAAAAGAAAGCGCAGTACAAATGAAAAGCGTGACAAAGAAAAAAGGAACTTCAAAAAGCAGAAAACTAGAAAAATAATAATATTAATAACCTTTCTGCTATTTCCAGTTATAGTATTTTATCTAAGTCCCTATCTCCCAATAAGGGGAGGAATAGAGGGTGTAATAGCTGGAAGTCTAATTACTTTTTCTGTATTGTTTGTAGGTTCACTTTTTTTAGGTAGGGCTTTCTGTGGTTATGTTTGTCCTGCAGGCGGATTACAGAGTCTTTGTATGAGTATTGGCAATAAAAAAACTAAGGGGAAATATTGGATTAAATGGCTGATTTGGATACCTTGGATTACAGTTGTAATTTTAATGCCTATACTAGTGGCAGAAAATGGAATTACAAAAGTTGACTTCCTCTATCAAACAAGAGAACATTATGGTATTTCGCTCATGGGACTACCAGGGTACTTAATTTACTATGTTGTTTTAAGTATCATTGTTTCTTTAGCTTTTCTTGTAGGTAGAAGAGCTTTTTGTCACTATGGTTGTTGGATGGCTCCCTTTATGATCATTGGTCGTAAAATCAGTAATGTCTTGCGATTACCTGCACTTCGTTTAAAAGCTGATGCAGACAAATGCATCGACTGTAAGCGTTGTAATAATGTGTGTCCTATGAGTCTTCCTGTTAACGAGCTAGTAAAGAGCGGTGATATGGAACATTCTGAATGCATATTATGCGGAAGTTGTATAGACAATTGCCCCAAGAATGCTATTAGTTACGTTTTCAGTACTCCTTCAAGGAGTAAATCAAAATAATGAGAAGAATGATAAAAATGAACAAAAGCAAGCGAATTAGTAATAATACACTTATTGTCATTATCGGTCTAGCAACTAGTGTTATGTGGATTTTCATGGGACTTGATTTTGGTTTTGCATTCGGTCCTTTAGACATGGTATGTGAAATATTAACATTAGGAGGATATAGACATACTATAATGACACTACTAGCTCTAATCTTGATTCCCCTATGTGCTATAGAGAACAAATGGGGGTTATTGGGAGCTATGGTTTTAGGAATATTAATTGTTACACTATCAATGACACATGTTATTTACATGTTGATAGCTAGTCCTACAGGATATGAGAAACAGTTATTTGGTCCTATTGCATGGTCGATAATTCAAATACCAATAGTAGTATTCAGTGCTAAATCAAGAAAAGAAGTTATTAATACACCAACTTAAAAAAGCGAAAGCCTAGTTCAAATTTTCTTCTTTTTCTTCTTTTTAATTAATTTCCCAAGCTTATGCCGTTTTAATAATTAACTAGATTCTCTTAGATATTCACATATGCTATAGTAGGTTGTCTCTTCAAAATCCTTTGGTGATTCAATTTTACATTATGGAATTCATAATCCTCTCCAGATGAATTGACCCTTCATTGAACCAACAAATTTTCTGTTTTTAACTAGGAATTCTCCTCTGATAATGGTTGATTCAACCATTCCAGTAGTTATCATATTTTCATATGGGTTATTATCTGATTGCGAATGACCTGAATCAATATATAGCACCTTTACAGGATCAAATATAACAAAATCTGCATCAGATCCAACTTGTATTATACCTTTCTTTGGAAACAGTTTATGAATCTTCGCTGGATTTAGTGTAAATTTATCTATAATCTCATCACCAAAAAGGTGAAACATAAGTGAAAAACTATATTACAAACTTCCAAGCCCTTTAGGGACTTGACTCGGTTTTGCGTATATTAATTTCACTTCTTTTACAGAACTCTTTGTTTTAATAGCTGGATGTTCTCCTCTCACTAGCTGCCAATTTTTAATTTTATATCCTAAATAGAATGGATTAGCTATTATCCCTATAAGTCTAAAAAACAATTTAAATAAGAAAGGCGTTTATTCTAATTGTGAAAGTGTTCAATTAACTGAAATTGACAAAGATTTAGAAAATAGAGAGGTTACAAAACCAACTCCTAAACCAGATGAAGTATTCATTAGAGTTAAAGCAGCGGGTATTTGTCATTCTGACGTTCATTATAGAGATGGCGATTTAACTAAGAATTTCGGGAAGTTATAGAAAAAAGTTTTAATTCTATGAAATAATGTTAATATGTTTTACATTGGTGATAAAAAATGTCTTTCTCTTTTCAAGAGGAATTGGAAAAAATCGAAAAAGCTATCGTTAAAGGAGAGTATCATGAATCTCTAGAAAAGTTAGATAAACTCTTACAAATAAAGGAAATTACAGTAAAGGAGCATGTTAAAGCAAAAATCCTTCAAACAAGGATTCTTTTTTTTCTAGGAATCTTTGAATGGAGAAATAGTTATTTTGAACAAGGACTAATAATTATTAAAGATGCAGTTGAAAAAAGCCAATCAATCAATAATAATCTATTATTATTTGATTCTTTATACTGGAAAATATATTGTTCTGCTAGAAAATCAGCTGAAAAATTAGAAATATTACTAAGACTTGAATCTTTAGTAGAAGATATAAGAAAAGATTACCCTTCAGAATACAAGCGGAAACAAGCGTTTTTTCTTGGAGTAAAAGCATATGAATCAAATTGGAAAATCTCAATTGGGGAAGAGGTTGCTAAAGATCATAAAGAGAAAAGTATCAAATTGTTTGTTCAAAGTTATGAGATTTTTAAAGAGATTGATGATAAAGAACATATGCTTATTCTCATGAGTGCAATAATTTATTCATATGGATTAGAAGCTAAATATGATTTACTTCTTGAATACTTGAAAAAAGCACTCAAAACAGCTGAACAGATAGATAATAAATATTTTATAGCGTTCTTTACTTACACACTATCTACAGAGTTTTATTGGCCCAGAGGAGAGCTAGAGCTCTTTTTAGAATTTCTTAACAAAGCCCGAAGAATCTATGAAGAATTAGATAACAGAAGAGCTATTGCTCAAAGCGATAATGTGCTTGGAATATATTACATTGAAAAAGGAGAGATGGAACGAGCCGCAGAATATTACAAAAAAGCGCTCAAATTCTTCGAAGAAAGTGGAGAACCAGATATGATATCAGCACTGTTAAATAATCTAGGACTTATTTTTTCTACTAAAGGAGATTATGCAAAAGCGTTAGAATATCTTTCTAAAGCTTATGAAATAAGCATGAAGGAAAAAAATTTGCCGCGAGCTTTTAGTCAACAATTGAATGTAGCACGTATACATTCTTTGAAAGGAGAGTTGGATAAAGCGTTAGAGCTCCAAAAAGAATGTCTTGAATATTATGAGAAGATAGGTGATCTACCAAGAATCTCTTTTTCTCTCTTATCTCTTGGTTTAACATATCAAAGTAAAGGAATGAATGAAAAAGCTATGGAGTGTTTTAAGCGTAACTTACATTTTAATGAAAAGATAGGAAATAAATTAACACTAGCAAGAAGCCTTTCACAACTTATTGTTCTCTTAATCGAAATAGGGAATAGAAATGAAGCATTGAAGTATTTTAAGCAGCTTAAAACCATAAATAGTGAGTTAATAAATACAGCTATTAACCAGTTTTACAGATTCTCTGATGCCGTAATTTTGAAATCAAATTCAGATATCAGAGACAGGATCAAAGCAGAGACATTATTAGAACAGCTTCTTGAAGAAGAACTGGTTATAGGTATGGATTTAACTTCAGTTATTATTTATTTAACAGAAGTGCTGATTGAAGAATTCAAAAGAAC
>JAGLXK010000386.1 GCA_023132955.1 Candidatus Heimdallarchaeota archaeon | reverse complement strand
TACCAGGTATCGAATGATAACCTACTGTAACTAAGAGTATGATACCGAATACTATCCATAAAGAAACTTTGAGAGCATTGTCTAGAGTTGCATTGACATTCTGATATACAAAACTGAAGATTAAGTTGAATAAACAAAATGCTCCTGAAGGTAGCCACCATAGTGATTTTATTTCGACTGTTGCATCTCTATTAACAACATGCTTAATATGATACGATTTAAGAAAACCAGCTCGGTTTTTAGGTGTCCAGAACCATCTCAGAGATAGTTCAGATTGCTTAAAGACTAGATTGAGTTTAATAAAATGAAGTTTGACTGACCCGGGTTCAGCAGGCATTAGTCCTTGATAGATTAAGTCTTTCTTTTCCATCTGTTCGACTTTCTTGTTAATCATTTCTTCATTATCTGAAATAACTATAAAAATATCTGTAGGTTCTTCATCAAATTTTCCAAACTCTAAACTATTATCGTATCGTTTCCCTGAAAATAATCGAATGCAGCTAGCTTTGAAACCATATTCCATATACTTCATCTCGTCTTGATCTATAGGAATAATATGCGATTCAACAGTCATGCTTTTGGTGTCAAACTTATCACAGCGAATAGTTTTCCTTCCTTTCATTGCATTTAAAAGATTAATCAGTATCAGAGTGCTCACACAATACATGATGAAAATGATAGCCCAGAAGGGGAAGCGATAAAGCATTTCTTTATAGGAAATGTAATAAAAATAAGTTGCATAAATCATAAATACGTTAAATATCACTAATGGAATAAGGACAGCGTATGACCAGTGTAAATCGAAGTTGCCTGCTTTACTTATCAAACCAAAAGCAGTAAGTCCTCCAACTACAACAACAATCGCAAAAACAATGAAAGCTGTTTTAATAGCTTCTATTCTCAAATCCCACATTGTTTGAATAGGTGGGGGTAAGACTGCTTCAAATGTTTTATGAAAGAAGCCGAATCGTAGATCTAAATAAGTTACTTCGATATATACCATCGCCATATGCACGGGTAACTCAAATTCATCTATAGTGAGGAAATCATACACTGAACATTCAACTATTCTGCGTTCATAGTCATACTGTTCGTAATCATAGATATCCTGACCATATTCCTTACTAAGCGTTTCATTCAGATACATATGATAATAAGTAATATTGTAATCAACTGT
>JAGLXK010000385.1 GCA_023132955.1 Candidatus Heimdallarchaeota archaeon | reverse complement strand
GAGAAAAATTATCTAACATGATTATATCCACACCAGCTTTAGCTGCTTCCATAGCTTGCCCTTCATTTTGAACCTCAACCTCAATTTTCTTACTGAAGCTAGTGGTCTCTTGAGCTTTTTTAACTGCCTCAGTGATTGAACTGAAACCTCTAAGATGATTTTCTTTAAGAAGAATCATATCAGATAGATTGAACCTGTGAGTATCTCCCCCACCAGCAACAACAGCATATTTATCATATTTCCCTAAACCAGGAACTAATTTTCTTGTTGCACAGATTTTCAATTGGGGATTTACTTCGTGAGCTATTTCAATCATTTTAGCTGTTTGTGTAGCAATTCCTGATAATCTTCCAAGAATATTCAAAGATACTCTTTCAGCTTGCATCAGATTGTGCATATTTCCATTAAAAGAAGCAACAGCTGTTTTCTTTGATACTTTCTCTCCCTCTTTTACCAATATATCAAGTTCTGACCCTAAAAACTCGAAGATTCTTTTTATGAAGACGAGACCAGCAACAACTCCTTCTTGTTTTGAATAGATCTTTCCTTTAGCATCTATACAAGGAAGAAGTGAAGTTGTAACATCCCAGTAAGGTATATCTTCCTCTATCCACTTTTTAATATCTTCATCTACTAAAACTAGGGGTATCATCCTTTTCTAACTCTCTGATTAGTATTTCAGCATATTGCTAACAGCTCTGAAAGCTCTTTTACGAATCTCTTCATCTAATTCAATAACATTATCATCTGTTGGATTTTCGAGAGCTTTCCAAGTCGAGAAAAGGTCATTTCTTTTCATGCTAATGCATATCATTTTACTATCTTCAAACTGAACATCAGGATATTCAACTTTCATTCTGTCGATGAACCCTTGTTCAGTTAAGAAAAGAACCCTTTCACCTTTAGGAACTTTGGTTGTATACCTGTGCATGTCACCTGTTCCACCTGCAAAATCTACAGAATTAATGATTTTAGGTCGGCATTCAAGATGAGCAAAAGTTTTGGTGTTCTCATCAGGAATTAACTTCTCTAATCTTTTAATTGAGAGAGCGTTATGAGTTCTACAGGAACCGGGCCAAGTTATAATCTTTTTTCCAGTAATTTTTGCTAAATTATTTCCCATATTCTCATCAGGAATAAATACAATAGTATCTTCTTCCAAACCTTCTATAATTTTTTGTGCATTAGCTGAGGTACAACAAATATCAGACTCAGCTTTTACATCTGCATTTGTATTGACATAACAAACAACAGGAACTCCTGGATATTCTTCCTTAAGTTTTCTAACATCTTCACCTGTTATTGAATCTGCTAGAGTACAATCCCTTCCTTTTGCTGGAACTAAAATTAGTTTCTCTGGATTAAGAATTTTCACAGATTCTGCCATAAAATCTACTCCACAGAAAAGAATTCGTTTCTCTTTAAGTTCGGTAGCTTTTTTAGCAAGTGCAAGCGAATCACCAACAATATCTGCAATTCCAAAAATAATATCAGCTGTTTGATAGGAATGAGCAAGTATCTTAAACCCCTTCTCTTTCTTTAGTTGGTTGATTCTATATGTGAAGGGAGCAATTGATTCACAAGCATTTTTAGTCCATCCTAGAGGATTCAATTTATTAAATAACCTACCCACTTCTTCCTCTAGTAAACCAAACTCCTCACTTCTTATTTCAGGAGTTTCTTCTACAACCACCATCTCAACCGGACTACCCTTTTATGAATTGTATTTAAAGACTGTTTGATTAAGGTCAAAATTGAACTAAATTTTTCAATAGAAGTCTTGAAACTCAAGAAAAATACACTATTGAAGCAATTTCTAGCATAGTATAAGCAATAATTGCCTATTATTCTTAAAGAAAAAGATTGAAGAAGTATGTTTGAATGCTTCTAAGTTCATTTATGTATTGGTGATGTGTATGTTAAAAACATCTTAAGTTTGGTTTTCTGTGGATAAATATAAATAAACATTAATCATTAATAGTCAAGTAAGGAATGTAGATGAAACCATGATTTTGGCTCTATATGTGTCCAATGATATTATCTCGCAAAAATTTGCTGAAATAATTAAGGGAACGCTTCTTGAAATTGATCCAGAAGTTGAAATCATTGAATTCGAAGATGAAGAATTGAATGAAAACAATTGGGAAAATCAGATGAAAGGTTTCTCCACACAAAAAGCAAATTGCATTATTTCAGTAGGCGATGCAGGTACATTTCTTAGAGCTATTTTTCTTTCAAAATCATCTATTCCTGTTGTTGCTGCGTCGTCTGAAAGTGTAAGTTTCTTTACTGAAATAAGTCCAGTTAATCTTCAGTATACCTTAACAAGTATCTTAAATCGAAAATATGATGTCGATAATTATCATAGAGTAGTTTTTCTAGATTCTGGGAATGTTATGCCAATTCCTGCACTAAATGAGATAGCTATATTCCCAAAAGATTCAGCACTTTTAATGAATTATACGTTAATAATAGATAAGAATCAGCTTTATAGAGGTAGAGCTGATGGACTAATTGTGTCTACCTCTCTAGGAAGTACAGGTTATGCTCTCTCCTCAGGAGGTCCCATAGCTTTTGGTAACCCAGATGTTTTGATTATAGTTCCAGTTAATCCATTGAATAAAGAACACATTCCTATGGTAGTTCCAATTGATTCAGAGATTAAATTGGTAAACTTGCGTTCAAGATCTCCCCTGGAAGCAATAATTGATGGTCAAATAAGAATAGGTATCGATGAGGAAGTATTGGTTAGAAAATCGTCATCAACAGCTAGAATAATACGATTTCAAGCTAAGAAAAACATACTTGCTAAACTAAGAAATAGATTAGTTGAATTAGATCTTAGATCTTTAGAACGTGTTCCTCCTTCTGCAAAATATATTTTTAAATTGCTTTTAACTGAAGGAGAAATGACACAGAAAGAATTGATTGAAAGTACAGGATTACC
>JAGLXK010000384.1 GCA_023132955.1 Candidatus Heimdallarchaeota archaeon | reverse complement strand
GAAGAAGAAAGTTTGTATAAACTTCCTCATCCAAACTTATCTCTTATTGGTATTTTGATATCAACTTTCTTTTTACGTGTAGCATTTGGTAGTACTACTGTTTTAATGCCAATCTTCATCTGGGAGCACTTGGGTATGGAAGGTTGGGCAGCTAATATCTCTGTGATTGTAGTTGAAATTACCTATGCACTTGCTGTAATCTTTAGTTCAGGGTTTTTTGGTTTCAAATCAGATACTTCAGATGCTAAAAGGTGGATTTTATTTGGTACAGCAGCTGGGGGATTGATCCTAGGTGGCTATGGAATTTGCGCACTAAATTGGATCGGATGGATAGGAATAATCCCCTTAACAAATGGGTTAATGATTTTTGGGATGAGTCTTTATCATTTCCTTCATGGTTTAGCTGGGTCGTGCAAAGTAAATGCTTCTTACGGTTACATCTCAAGATTCTCTGTTTATGAAAACCGAGCAACTCGGATTGGATTTTATAATGTTGCTGTTACTGTTGGGCGTTCAGTTGGTGTTATCCTTGCAGGATTACTTTATGATAAAATTGTGGGGATTGATGAAAAGGTTAGATGGTATAGAGGTAAAAACAGAATTGTTTTTGGATTTGATGAAATTACAGCAAGTAAATTCATTAATTTCTGGGATCCAGTAAATCCAGGAAGACTGGCATACATCTATCTTCTTTTTGGTTTCGCGATAATTATATCAGCTGTTGTTGTTTACTTCATGATTGATAAAACAAAATCAGTTGTAAAGGAAGAGAAGTACAGCGTAAAGAAGGAATTAGCCACATCTTGGCGAATGATGACAAATAAGCGCAGGCGAGGAATTATTTTACCTTTAATTGGGACGGCATCAATTATAGGAGTGTTAAACAATTGGGGTTTCCTAATTTTATCAATTGAGTCTACGCCAGGTACTGCTAGTTATGCAACAGTAGGAATAACTCTAGCCATGGGTATTCCAATGTTTTTATGGGGGTGGGTTGCAGATAAAATTGGAAGAAAGAAAACCTTAGCTATTGGAGTAATGGGATTGATTTTGCTTGTAGCAGGAATAAGTATTGCTTTCTTTACAAACCTTCTAACAGGAGGACAGCCTTGGCACGATCCTTCTTCTGAATTCGACCCTAATGGCCTCTATAGTAATGTTTGGATACTAATATTACTAGTAATATCTGTTTTGATGAGCTCAGCATATTTTCCGGCAATCAGTGGAAGGCTTGGCGATAGTAGTTCATTAGATATAGAAAATGGCGTTTCAAAAACAGAAGTTGAATTAGAAAAACAAGCTGAATTCCATGGTGCAACTATGAGCATTCAACAAACCATTATATCTATAAGTGAAATTATTGGAATTATTCTTGGTGGGTTGGCACTGTTAGTTGTTTTCAGAGTATCAGGTGTTAGTGATAATTTTGCATATAATATTGTAGGTATTTTAGTACCTATCATCATTCTTCTAGTACTAACTTCTATATCCACATTCCTTTGGCCAGCAGAGGATGAATTCGTTAAAAAAGCAAAAGTAAGGAGAAGAAAAAAAGATCGATTAGGTAAGAAAAAAGAGAACTGAAAAACTTCCTTACCATCACTTTTTTAACCTAGTAAAATTGGCTGTCAGATAATGAAGAATACATGGCTGTTTCTTAATCAGATGTCTTTTGATGCAACAAAAATAGATTCTGACACTACAGTAATTTTGGGATTTTCTGGTTATGGTTCAGTGGGAACAACTGTTCTTAATCATATTGTAGAGGGACTTAAGGTTGATTCAATTGGTTTTTGGGGGAACCTTAGTTGGTTTCATAACGGAAATCTGGAATCACCTATTACTATGTATGAACTTGATGTAAAGTCTGATGACCCAAAAGAAAAGTTTGTGCTAGTAACTTCTAGATTACCTATACCTGTTGTTGGCTATAATGCTCTACCTGATGCTTTTTGGAAATGGATAACACAAGAGATCCTGTCTTGGGAAGCAAAGCGTTACATCATAATAGGTGGATTAAGAGAAGATGTTCGTAATTCTTCTGATGATTCTTGGGTAACTCTGATTCCTACCAAAAAATATTCAGAACTCTTTGGTACTAAGAGAACCTTTAGAGATGATTTATCAATCAAAGGTCCAATAAGTTTCCTTCTTGCTGAAGGAACCGCGTATAGATTTCCTGTTCTAAGTATTCTTTCTTATTGTAATACATATGAAGTCGATTTAGATGCTTCCATATTAGCCCTAAAGGAATTAGAAAAACTATTAAAATTAGTTTTAGAATCAAAAGAAATACAAGAATTTGATTATTCATTCCTCGAAAGTAGCTTTGACTTCATCCAAGATGATGCATCCTTTAATGAAGAATATGATGAAGAGTTTGATGAAGAATATAAGGAAGAATACGAGGAAGAGTTTGATGAAGATTTCAAAAATCTAAATGAACGCGATAAATCATCAAATTCTAACAAAACATTTTCCTTTAGCTCAAATTCAACTTTTTCTGAAAACAAAAATGAAAGAGATGATTTGGAGAAATACAAATAATCAAATAATGATTTCTGTATAGTCTTCTATTTCTTCTATCGAAATAGCATTGACTGGGCAAACACTAACACAAATCCCACATGTTTTGCAATATATATTATTTACCTTAACTTTTCCATTATTTCTATAGATTGTTCCCTCAGGACAATGAAACAAGCATTTGAGACACTCAATGCATTTCTCTTGATTAATTACTGCTTTCTCTTTGCTCCACGTTCCAGTTTTCCTCCGTTTTGCAGCCCCCGGACCTATTTCTTGTCCATTTTGAAGAACTGATTTTGGAAGAATTGTTCCTAACGGGAGTTCATCTACTGTTGGTCGCCACGGACGCATTTCAGCATAAGTTTTACCTGCTTTTGAGACTCCGATTATAGTTTCTTTATGTGCAATTCGAGCGATTTCAACATTTTTTCTTGCTATTGTTTCTCCTAATCTTTTTTTGAAAACTGAAAAAATTCCTTTCTCAAGATTTTCCAAAGATATTATACCAGTACTTTTTACTAAAGCACCTAACATTGCTGTGTTTGTTATAGGTTCATCAAGGATATCTTGTGCAATTTTTGTGGCTTCAACAACCCCTACTTTAATGGATTTAGACAAAATAATCTGTTCTGGCTTTTTTGTTGAATTTAAAACAACTATACCTTCAGGTTTCAATCCTTCGACGATATCAATTAACTCTGGAATATCTTCATTAAGAACAACAACAATATCTGGAGTGTAGATTTGGGTTCTTCTGAAGATTTTTCTATCGTTAATACGTGCAAATGCTAGAACAAGTGATCCTCTTCTCTCAGCACCAAAAGAAGGAAAGGAAACAGCATATTTTTCTTCATAGAAGGCAGCCTTGGCCAAAGCTCTTGACCCTAAAACTGAGCCAGAACCTCCTCTTCCATGGAATCTTATTTCTAGCATAAAATGTCACTAATCATCGAATGCTTAAGGGCGTAATAAAATTATTGGAATAACATTAAATATCATCTGTTTTTCTTTTCAAAAATTGTACTAGTTAACCATTTGTTAAACTCTGTTGCAATTGAGATATTACCCTTTTTTATCTCTTTTTTTCTCTTCAGTTTTTCCTCTCGATTCTGTTTTTCAAGAAATAAGGGTATTATTTTTGATAAGTCTACAGCATAAAGATCAAAGAGAAAAACAATTGGTTCAAAGTATTTTTCTAGAAAATTTTCGAATTCATCAAAGTTAACCATTAGCTGTTTATGTATCTCTCTTGACACAATAAAATTAATTATTGTAGCTGTCTTTAGCTTTAACCTTGTATCCCTTGCATCTAGGTTTTTCAGGTTTATAGCAAAAGCTAACAAGAATGATTTTTCATTGATTTTTGTTGATGCCAATCCCTTTATTTCTTGGTTTTGCATGATTCCCATTAATGTAGGATACGTCGTAAGCATTGTTTCGAGCTTTATGTCGTCTAAATTTGAAGCAAAAATCTCAAACCCACTATCAGCAAAATATACAATGGCAAAGCCCTCCTTTTCTATATTTTCAGTATCCTGTAGCGTGGTCAATTTGAATCATAATATTTCATTTACCATGTTATAAAAACCCCAATTTAAGA
>JAGLXK010000383.1 GCA_023132955.1 Candidatus Heimdallarchaeota archaeon | reverse complement strand
AAAACTGGTGAGAATATCTTTCCTGCATTAGAACTGGTTAGACTAACGATTCCTAGAAGGGTTTATACAAATACTCACATGGAGTATGTTGCAAATTCAGTAATAAATCTATACGGAAGAAGAGATACAATTCCAGGATTAAAAATGATTTATGAACCAAAACATTTGAGATTTTTCCAAGCAAGATTTGAGCAAATGACGCTTTGATCATCTGCTCTAATTTTGATAGAAATTAATATTCATACTTGAATCTTTTTGCTTCGCCCTTGTGACTATCTACAAAGATTTTCTCTCCATCAGGTCCATCAATAAACTCTATAGGTTGACCAGGAGATGCAAAATGTAAATCTTTCGGAGCAATGAACTTGTAATCCTTATCATGTTTATAAATTTGCATGAATTCTGCAGGATTATCATCACTGGGACTAATAACCACAAGTCTTGGACCGATTTGACTGAATAATGATGTTCCCCAATCTGAAACATAAAAACCAATTATTTCTTTAAAGTCAGGAATAGCTTCTTCAGGTTTTTGCTTAAATTTCACTTTCTCTTTTGCTAAATGAGCTAGCATTTTGTTTATACCTAGAAATAGAGTTAATGCAGGACCGTTAACAGCGTTTGTAAGAACTACAACAATCAATTTCTTATCTTGAATGAATCCTGACCTTGTAATAAATCCAGGATAACCACCCCCATGTCCAACTATCTTAATATCTGGAAGACTTGTGATACTAAAACCTAATCCCCAATCTGCTTTTTCTGCTTTAAACTGAATTCGCTGCATCTCACGTTTGACATAGTCTGGGAATAGTGCATTATTACCTAATATATGAGCTTGATAGAACTTAATTAGATCTTCAACAGTGCTACTCAAACCAGTTGCTGAATGCATGATTCTTGCAGGAACGTGATCAAGTTTTTCTCGTTCTTGTTTTGGATATTTGGTTTTGTACCCTGTAGCATGTCTAGAAAGATTAGTTTCATCAACGTCGATAATAGTATTATGCATATCAAGTGGTTCAAGAATCTCCTTTTGAATATAATCTGGATAGCTTTGATCGGATACAGCTTCTATAATTTGACCTAAAAGAGTATATCCGAAATTTGAATACTTCAATATTTCACTTGTCTCAAAGAAGCTTATACCCTTTTTCACTTGTGATTTTATCTTTTCTATTGAAGGAAATTCATAATTAGACCAATGTGCAGTTAGGCCATCACGAGTCATCCCACTAGAGTGAGTGAGCAAATGTTTGACACGTATTTGTTGTAGATTTTCATCTATTTCAGAAGTAAACCAAGGTAAGAATTTCGAAACCTTATCATCTAAGGAAAGCTTGTCTTCATGATAGAGTTTCATTATTGCCGTAGCAGTGAATAATTTTGAATGAGAAGCAATACGGAATAAATGTTGATTAGTAAGTTTAATTTTTTCTTCCAAATTTGCATATCCATATTCTTTCTTGAAAATAACTTCATCTTCTAAAAAAACACCTACAGATATTCCAGGTATCTCTTTGATATATACTTGATAATCAAGCCAATTATCGATGAGATGTAATGTTTGCTTAATCATCTCTTTATCAGACATAACTTGAAGACAAGGTAAGCATTAAAAACTATTACTATTTCAATTCAGTTCTATTTCACACACTGTGAAATTTCTCTTGTTCAAGAATTCCAGATAGATTTATTAGACATTAAAGAGTTGAGATATATTAGAATAAAATGAGAAACAAGACTAAACAACTGTTAATACTGATATTACTGGTAATCACCAATCCATTTATGATAAGTATACAATCCAATCACCACCAATCAATTGTACAGGCTGAAACCTGTTCTTCTTGTATAAAAGAAGCTCCTGTGAGTAGCGAAGTACAAAGTGCTTGGATTATATTTGGAGGAGATAGGTGGGACCATGGAGATATGGACGCAATTCAAAATGGTTGCAATATAACCTACGAAATACTAAGAAACAAAGGTTTTACATCAGATAAAATATTCTATATGGGTCCTGAAGTAGGTCCTAGTCAACCTTATGTTAATACATCTTCAACAAAAGTCAATATTCAATACGCAATTGAAACATGGGCACCACAGCATGTCAATTCTACTCAAAGTCTTGGTATATATCTTCTATCTCATGGAGATGTAAATGCTCTTGCCATAATGGTAGAGGATGCTTTGTGGGATTACAATCTGAATTCTTATCTGAACAATTTTGAAGCAACTACAGGATGTAAAAGAATTGTTGTTGTAATTGAAGGCTGCCATTCTGGTTCATTTATTGATTCCTTGAGTAAAGATAATAGGATTATTGTAACATCAACTAGTACTAACTTTGGAGCAGCTTTCAATGCCGATAGAACGAATGGAGCTTTTTCAGAATCCTTTTGGTCATCTATAGCATCTTGTGCAACAATCGGAACAGCATTTGAAAATGCTGTTTATCACATAAGAAATCTTGGCTGCCAACAAACTCCATGGATTGATGACAATCATGATAAGTCTGGGAGTCCTGTATATCCGAATGATTACTTACCTACTGGCGGAGATGGTTATGATGCATTAAATGTGAGGATTTGGGCTAAACCAATAGTATGTTTTCCTAAAATAGAAATAGAAATGATTCCTTTGCCTATTTACGAAATCTGGGATCCTTTTACCAGTGTAGTAAATATTGATGTAAGAGTTGAAAGCTCTACGGGAATAAGTAATGTTTATGCAAGATTCGTACCTTCAGATTGGGAACCCTTTGATCCGCTGAATGGATATATGTACCCAATTAATGATGATGAAATACAAATGGTTGAATTAGAAGATCCTTTAATGAATGGAATTTACTCAGGTGATGCAGCATTCGATGGTCTTGCTCTTGGCGATTCATTTATAGTTAATATTCTAGCATATGATGCAGATGGATTGGCAGCAGATATTGTTTCAACCTCACTGTCCTTCAATGCAGATGGAGAGATTCCCCCAGATACAGAAGCTCCATCAATTTATATAACAAAACCACACTCTGGAGATGTTCTTTCAAATGTAGTAGAAATATTTGCAAAGGGTGATGATAATCAAGAATTGGAAACCATTGAACTTTATATTGATGGTTTGCTAGTAGGTAGTTTAGCTATGCCTGATTACTATCCATACCCTGAGCTTCAGTTCTCATGCAACACGAGTCTCTATACAGAAGGACTACACAACATAACAGCTGTAGCTGTAGATAAAGCTGGTCTATCTAATCAAACATCAATGATAGTCAAATTTGATAACTTGAATAACGAGATAATTTACTATGCAGCATCTATTGGAGGCGGTGTTATTGTTATAACTTCTTCCATAGCTATTGTAAGATACAGAAAGAGAATCAAGAGAAGAAAGAAGTAGTTCTTTTCACTTTTTCTTCTTTATATAAGCAAGAATAGAGATGAACTCATAAACAATATTTGCAGCTAAAAGTGCCGTAATTTCAGAAGGATCAGAAGCTGGTAAAACCTCAACAACATCAAAACCTATGTAATTCAAATCCTTTAATCCCCTAATTAATTTCAACGTTTCTCCACTTGTAAACCCTCCAACTTCAGGAGTTCCCGTTCCAGGTGCATACGCTGGATCAACGAAGTCGATGTCAAAGGATAGAAAAACTTTAGTTTTTCCTATTCTATTTTTAATTCGTTCTATTAAGGAATCCAACCCTATTTCTCTAATCTCTTCTGTTGTAACAATATCAAATCCTAAAGATTTTGGAATTTCTAAATGCTCTGGGGAATAAATTGATCCTCTTAATCCTACCTGTATTGAATTATCAGCAAGTAAAAGATTTTCTTCAACTGCTCTTTTAAATGGTGTTCCATGATTATATGGCATACCAAAATATTCGTCGACAGTATCACTATGAGAATCAAAATGTAACAAACTCACAGGACCATGAATCTTAGTAATAGCCCTCAATTCTGGTAAAGTTATTGCATGGTCACCACCAAGTAGAATGGGTATAATTCCTGCTTCTAAAACAGGAAGTAAACTCTCTTCGATTCTTTTGTACCCCTCTTCGATATATCCTGGGACAACAGGTAAATCTCCATAGTCTATCCCTGAAAGAAATTCGTAAGGACTAATGTTCAATATTGGATTGTGGTGCCTAAGTAGAGCTGATATTTTCCTAATTGCTGCTGGACCTTCTCTTTGTCCTGTCCTAAAAGATGCCCCTGCATCTGAGGGTACGCCTATTATTGCGAAATCTACTCCTTCCAATTTTTTAACAAAAGGTAAACGCATGAATGTTTGGATTCCTGAAAATCTAGGTGATTTTATAGGATCAATTGGCTTATATTTATTCATCTTCAATCACTTAACACAAAGTATGATTGTTTTTCTAACTTATATAATATTCTAGAATATTAAAATAGAATTGGAAGAAAAGAAATATGAAGATGAGTTTAATCACTCATCACTATTCATAGTTATTTTTTTCTTCTTAACATTTTTCTTGAGATCATTTCTAAAGCCTGGGTGACAGGATAAATTGTCTCATTTACTGCAGGTGCATAACATAAATCAGCTTCTAGTAACTCTTGGAAAGTCATCTCACTTTGTAATCCCATAGAAATCACATTCAAATTATCTGTGATTGAATCAGGACCAATTGCTTGAGCACCAAGTATTTTTCCAGTATTCTTATCAGCCAGTATTTTGAAAAGTAATTCTACAGCATCGGGCATATATCGTGGTTTGCTGAGTGTTTTAATTTTAGCAGTAACAACCTCAAAACCAGCGTCTTCAGCAGCTTTTTTGATTAATCCTACTGATCCAATTCGAAGATCTATATATGGTACTATGAAATTGTTCATTGTTCCTGGGAATTTCAAAGTTCCTGGTCTAGCAAGTGTCATAGCTGCGACTCTTGCCATTCGAACACAGCAAGTTGCTATTGCTGAATTGATTGGTTTCTTTGAAATTAAATGAGTTGTTTCTGCACAATCACCAACAGCAAGTATGTTGGGATCAGAAGTTCTCAATTCATCATCAGTGACAATTGCACCAGATTCACCAATTTCTAGCCCTGCTTCTTGTGCTAAAGTTACTTCTGGTTTGACTCCTGTAGCAGCGACAACAAAATCACAATCAAAGTCTCCTTGATCTGTTGTGACTTTTGTTGCCATACCATTTTCATCTAGAATAATCTCATTAATTCCTACTCCCAAAACGAATTTTAGTTTGGGCAGCTTTTCTTCTAGAAGTTTTACCGTTTCATCTGCATAATCTGGATCTATAAGCAGACGCATAATCCTTGATCTTGCAAGAACTACTGTTTCGATACCTCTATGGGCGAGTTCTGTTGCAACTTCAAGCCCTATTGCAGAAGCGCCTACAACTGCAACTTTGGAAGCTGTTGCAGCAGCTTCGCGTATCTTTGCTGAATCTTCAATCCATTTTAGAACATAAACATTTTTTCCATCAGCTCCAGGAATAGGTGGGCGTTTAGCTTTAGAACCAATGCAAAGAACAAGATGATCATATTCGATATCTAAAACTTCATCAGTTTCTAGATTTTTAACACTGACTTTCTTATTTTGGCGATCGATTTTGAGAGCTTCATGACGACGTAAAAAGTTTATTTTCATCATCTGATAATTCAAAGTTTCGATTAGAGGACTTTCATCTTTCAATAACCCACCAATCACATAAGGCATAGCACAAGGGTGATATGCATCATAATTTTTCTTATCAATTATAGTGATTTCTGCATTTCTATCCCAAGCACGGAGAGTGGTAGCTGATGTCCAACCAGAAGATCCGTGCCCGATATAAACAATTTTCATGGTCGAAAACTCCAGTAGGTCTTTATTAAAGTTATGAATAAGTCACGATACATTGTGCACAAGAGGTTCTCAAGTCAAACCCGATTCAATTTTTTATAATTGATTAAACAAAAAAGATTAATGTATAATTGTAAAAGTGTGCCTATATTAAAAAAAAGTAGAACAAATCAGGTTAGATCTAACTCTAGTTTCTCTAATTGTTGAAATAACTCTATTCCTGTTCTTTCTTTAACCCAACTAATTATGTGTTGATATAGTTTATTATAATCAAATTCTTTATTCTCATTTTTTCCTGGTATAACTAATTGATGTTTCTCTCCAATTTCAATGGCTTTCTCATATCCTGCAGCTGCGTGCCTTAAGACTGCACTCATTGGATCCCAGGTAAGTACTCTGAATAATCTTTCTTGCGAAAGCTTAGTTCCATCAGCTATAATTACTTGTCCTGCATGAAGAGAATATCCTACCCCCACTCCTCCACCACCATGATATGAAACCCAAGTTGCTCCACTCAATGCGTTCCCCATCAGATTTAGAACAGGATAATCTCCTATAGCATCACTGCCATCTTTCATACCTTCGGTTTCTCTGTTTGGGGATGCAACACTTCCCCCATCAAGATGATCCCTTCCTATAACAACAGGAGCTTTAAGAATTCCTTCTGCAACAAGTTTGTTCATTAACATTCCAAAAGCTGCTCGTCCAATAAAACCTGCCCAAAAAACTCTAGCCGGCAATCCATTTTCAAAAGGAATATATTTATCGGCTAACTCCAACCAATTCACTAACTGTTTATCATCAAAGAATAACTTCTTTGCGTAGTCATCAGTAGTTCTGATATCTTGGGGGTCATTGCTCAAAGCCATCCATCTGAAAGGTCCCTTTCCTTCACAGAAAAGTGGTCTAACATACTCTAGAACAAATCCTCCATAATCAAAGGCGTCTTTCACACCCAATTCATAGGCTTGTTGTCGAATATTGTTACCATAATCAAATGTTTCTGATCCTCGCTTATTTAGCTCAACCATCTGACTTACATGACGAATAACAGTCTTTCTAGATTGTTCGATATATTCTTCAGGGCTTTCAACTCTTAGAATATCTGCCTCATCATAGGAAATATCCATGGGGTAATAACCATTTAACAAATCATGTGCTGATGTTTGATCAGTTAGAACATGAGGAGTGATATTATTATCAACAAGATACTGTAGAAGGTCAACAGCATTGCATAAAACGCCTATAGAAATGGATTGATCTTTAGCAGCAGCTTCTCTAGCAATTTTTATTGCTTCTTCAATAGATTCAGTCTTATAATCAAGATAAGGAACCCCTTGATTTCTTCCCGTATTATACATTCGATCTATTAAGTTTGGATTTACTTCAGCAACTATAGCGATTTTACCACACATTTTGATTGATAGGGGTTGTGCTCCACTCATTAAACCTAAACCAGCGCTAACAATTAGCTTTTTCTCAAAATTAGATAATTTCTGATAAGCATCTTTCTTTTCTGCAGCTTTGATAGCAGCTGCAATTGTTTCATAAGTTCCTTGAATAATGCCTTGTAATCCTATGAATATAAACGAACCAGCTGTCATTTGTCCATAGACAGATAATCCTGAAGCAACAAATTCTTCAAAATTAGGTGCCCAATGAGGAACAATAACGCTATTTGTTATAACACATCTGGGGGACCA
>JAGLXK010000382.1 GCA_023132955.1 Candidatus Heimdallarchaeota archaeon | reverse complement strand
TTATTTCCAAATTTGGTGAAACTTTGTGAATATTCCTTTCGAGCCAATCTTCCATAAATTTCTCATCTTCAAAAATATGTTCTAAACTTTGATATGTTTCATATTTCTCCTTATATTCAATCATCTTCTGATTTTCTTCGCGTAAATTAATATTTTCTTCTAACATTGAAAGTAGAAAAGTAATTATCTCTGAAAAACTGTAACTCTTACCTTCTATTATTAATTTTTTCAGTTTTTCCTCTTCTGAAGCACTTAATTCAGGAAGAATGAATTCTTCAGTATCTTCTGAGGATTGTACTATTACTTCCTCTGGTTCTACATTAGTAATTTTTATTCTGTTTTTATTAACGGGTTGAAGATATATTATACTACCATCCTTTAATTGGTTGAAAAATTGTTTACAAGATAATCTAATGAAATTATTAGATGGATTGTGATAGAAATGTCTGTTTGGATAGTTTCCTTTAAAAGTCTCTAATTCAAATGTTGTACCAAAATAATCATCTAATATCCTCTTATTCTTAACATAATCCTTACCACCAAGAAAAATCGAACCATATTTAATTTCCCAAGGAACCATGATCTTTTTTATAAATATCATCATTTTCTTCCTCTTTATTGATATTATTCCAGAGTAATTCAGTTAAATATAAATAAACCCCAGAATATTATTTTTTCGGTTTCTATTGAAAAAACTTAAGAAATCTTATCAGGTTTGGAATAGTCTGTAGAAGAGATAATAAAGGATTATTTAGCATATTGAACAAGAAACTCAAGAATTCTTGAAACTATATCAATGGTTCTTAAAATCCCTTCCAAACCATTACAAAAATAACTATTAGAAATAACTGAAACTGAATGATGAATCATTAAGATCTGCTTGACATTAACTGGAGAATGGGTTTCAAGAAGCATAAGAGTGGTTAAATGTATAAGTTTCAAACGGAAGAATTAACTAAAAAACTCAAGATTTAGAATTAAGCTTTAAGGATTTATCAGATGATGATTTACGTGTTATTTCCATTATTGAACCTCAAAGTGTATAATGAAAGAATTATTGCTCTTTATACAGAATAAGTTGCGTGAAGTGAATAAGGAGGATAATGCTAATAATTTAACTTCCTAATAATTCTGCAGCCAGGTGTTCAAGTGTTTGGTGTTTAAATTTCTCTCTTTGTGGTTTTTGAAAATAAACTTCTTTCCATTCACCGTCTGGTCCTGTCCAGAGTTCTAACGCTTGATCTAATTTTAGATAGTAAAACTCGTCTCTGTTATCATCATGCCTGTAATAAATAATCAATATATAGTTATCTTTTTTTTCATGTAGATTTTTTACATTAATTACGGTATTATAAGCTTTTACACTTTTAATTTTTATATCATAATAATTTACATGATATTCCGTTGGAATTCGCATAACAGCATCAATTTGTTTATTGTCAACAACTGGTCTATAAACATCTAACCCCAATAGCTTGAGTCTATCTATGACAATATTTTTACTCGCTTCACCGACAGCTTTTTTTTCTGCAATACTTCCTTTTGACATTTTTACCAATTGAGAATTCTATTTGCATCCTAATAAATCTATTTGTTTTCTGAAGCAAAAGCATTTCAGAACCTAACTAGAAGTTGACACTTAAGATACCTAAACAGAGGTTGATTGGGAAAGAAAAAGAGATCTAAATTACCTTTGCTATTCCTACAACTAGTTTTATCATTATACCTTTATACTGACCTATATTCTTTGTATATATGTCCTCATTTGTGTAATCAATTCTTCTATAATTGTCATTCCACATTTTAAAAGTACTATTTATCCTATCTTCTGCCTCGAAAAGTAATTCTGATGCCTTAGAATACTTTTTCTTTTTTACAACACGATTATGTGTTGAACTGTATTTGAAGTACTCAGGTACTTTTTTACTATCATAATGTACTAGAAAAATGATAAAATATCTATCGTATAGCGAAGAAACTTTTTCAAGTTTTTTCAAATCATTCTCGAAAGGTGTATCAACAAACCTATCCCACTTATCCTTATCATTGGTTTTAACACCATCTACAGCATCAAAAGTAAAGAACAATTTGCCTTCTACTAGAGCTTTAGGTTTATAATCATTATTTTTTGATCTCATCAATAATGCTAAATCTGCTCTTCCTGTTAGGCTTTTATTTATTTTTGAATAACTATATTCTATTCCCGTCAGAATAGATTCATTCTTATTTTCTATTTCATTAGCTAATAAGGACAAAATCACTCTTTCTGCCTTTGTTTTAGTTACTATTAAAGCCAATCTTGGGGAGATAACCTCATTTAAGGCATTCTTTATAATGTTCTTGCTTCCA
>JAGLXK010000381.1 GCA_023132955.1 Candidatus Heimdallarchaeota archaeon | reverse complement strand
AAAGAGTTAAGCTTAATCTTAACTTGTCCTTTTCCTTCATAATAATAATCTCTAGCAGAAATAGAAAGAATTGGTAAAGGTTTAATTTTTCCTTTCCAATAAAAAGCAGGTTTGTCTACCAAATAGTGATAATGACCTTTAATTTCAAACCAAGGTTTATTTTGATCAGTTTTGAACCCTCCTCCATGATGCATTTCTGCATAGAAAGTTGGTACAATCCCCTCAGTCAAAACAAGTCGAAGATATCGTTGAACAGGTTCAGGGAATTTATTTATTTCTTGAAATGAAATAGTACTTGTTTTCTTGTTTAATTGATTTAAAGCATTTTTTAAGATTGCCTTTTTCATTAACTAGAAAGAACAAAGATTTTGTTAAAAGGATTTTTAAAAGGATACAAAATGGTGAGCTAGAGGAGATTTGAACTCCTGACCGTCAGGTTAAAAGCCTGCTGCTCTACCTAGCTGAGCTACTAGCCCATTACGTTTTGTTTTGATGATATTCTTTTAATAAAACTTTCGTTCAACATCTAAATGTTTCGAAAAACTAAACAATAACTATGATCATAACCGTATCCATATATCCCATCATTCGTTTCTGTACTTGCATTTTCCCATTTTATTACTATTTCTCCTTCAAAATGCAAAACTTTGGAGATTTCTTTGGCAACATCCCAAGCTAAAGTTGTAACCTCACCTTGGTTTTTTATATTCGACAATTCTACAACAATGGTTGAGTTTGGCTTCATTACTTGTTTTACCTGTTTGTAGATTATCCCATAATCTAGTAAATACTGCTCATAGCTTCCTTGCGTTGAAAAAGCAATGAAAGGATTTTCAACATCATCTTTAGGCATATACGGTGGGGAAGTTAAACAGAAATCACATTTTGGAATGTTATATTCAAGTAATTTCAAAGTATCTCCATTAATTATATTCTCTTCATGTTCAAGATTCTCTCTAATGTATTTACATTTTTGTTCATCATACTCTATTCCATACGGAATTCTTTCCATATCTTCTGCTACAAATAGAGTTGTTCCTAATCCCGCAAATACATCTAATACAATATCTCCCTTTCTTGTATACTCTTCAAGGAAATACTCTACAAGTGTCTCAGAGAACCTATTGTCGTCTCTTCTGAATCTCTCCGGTATTTCTCTTCTTTGGACTTTAGATAATGTTATAATAGTTTTCATTGTTTTGCACAAATTAGTTTTAGACAAAGTTAATCATACTTGCCTTAGTCAAAGTTACCCTTCTTCTTGTTCCTGGCGCATTCATTAAATGCCAGACAGCATATTGTTCTTCATAAGGATAGGTTGATGATATTGCATCTACAGGGACAATAGTATCTAATCCTCTTGCAGCTGCTCCTGTGGTAGTATGTAGAACAGCTCCGTTTGCTGAGGTTCCAATGATAATGACCGTTTTAATTTTATTATTTTCGAGAATATTTTCTAATTCTGTATTATAGAATTTGTCAACACCTGATTTTATAATAACTTCATCTTTTTTTGGAAAGACTTCTCTTCTGATATCATTTCTCGATGCTGCACTTGTTAAACTATAAATGATTAACATTTCACTATTTCTAGCTTTCTCCAGAATTAACTGAACGTGATGCAATCTCTTCAAACACCTTAATCTTCTGTCTTCATTGCAGTTATTATTTTGGATATC
>JAGLXK010000380.1 GCA_023132955.1 Candidatus Heimdallarchaeota archaeon | reverse complement strand
CCACTTCAGCGATTATTAGTCTTAAGCGTGTTAATACTCTTGAATACATTTTCATTCCTCTTACATTACTTTATCATAGAACATCTTAAGCGGATCCTCAATGGTATCAGATTTTCTTATAGCAATTACCATCTTATTAATCCCCAGAGTATCAGATTTTCTTATAGCAATTACCATCTTATTAATCCCCAGATCTTCATATTCTTTTATTTTCTCTTTGATATCTTCAGGATATCCTATAAATTGATTTTTCAACACTTCTTCGCGGGATGGTTTTGCATCTTCTTTTGCCCTATCAATAATGGCAGTTACAAGATTGTCAATTTCTTCTTGACTGCTAACTAGGTCTATTCCACCGAAGTATGAGATTTCAAATTCTTCATGAGTTCTGTTAAATTTCTCTAAGTGTTTGTGAATATTTTTAATTGTCTTAGGTAAATCATCCTTTTTAACATATGGTAGATTTATTCCATCTGCTTCCCTACAAGCGATTTCAGTCATTCTTTTACCAGTAGTACCTAAAACAATCTGTGGATGAGGTTTTTGGATTGGTTTGGGATAGTTTCTATTATTTTCTAATTTCCAGAAATTTCCTTCAAAATTTGTAGAATCTTCAGTGAACAATTTTTTATAGATAGCTAAGGATTCTTCCAACTCATCAACTCTTTGTTTTCCATTTGGAAAGGGATATCCATATGCTTTGTATTCTTCTTCATACCAACCAGCCCCTAACCATAGAAGAGCTCTTCCATTTGAAATATGATCTAGTGTACTAACCATCTTTGCTAGATATGCTGGATTTCGGAAGGAATTACAAAGAACAATATGACCCAATTTTATTTTTTTAGTTTCAATTGCTAAAGAGCTCATTAACATTAGAGCTTCTAAATAAGATTCTTTTTTCTCTTGCTTTTCATCAAAACCAATTAAGTGATCGTTAACATGAGCAGATTCAAAACCAAATTCCTCTGCTCGAATAGTCAAATCCCTTATCTCAGGATACGTGTGAACTGTTCGAACATAGTAACCAAACTTCATGAATATTCCTAATATTTAGAATATTTAACATTTACTTGTGTTGTGATTTCTTCGAAAATATGCTTCATTTATTTTAAGAATCTACAAAAAGGAAACGATAAATTCTGTTCGAACATACTATTTTTATAGTTGAATAAATCGGATGTATTCCAGCAATAAAATCTCTAACTACCTATTTTCAAGCTCACTTTGGCTGTCCGCTTGTTAATATTAGAAACAGATTTTTGTGCTATCAAAAATAACAAGTTTGAAGTGAAAAAAATTGAGTGAAGAAATCAAATTCATAAAAATAAGCGAACTGTCTCCAAATATCAGAGATATAAATCTTGTCGCAAAAGTAGTAGAATTAGGTGAAGTTCGTGAAGTAACCAGTAGAAATTCTGGGGAACAACATCAAGTCATGGATATTCTCATTGGTGATGATTCAGGCGTTGTTTATTTCTCTGCTTGGAATGAACAAATTGAAACAATCAAAAATGAAGAAACATACCAGTTTCGATCAGCAAAAACCATTCTTTTCCAAAAAAATATCCGATTATCCTTAGGGAGACAAGGTACTATTGAAGATTCAGAAGAAAAAATTGAAGCTGTAGAAGAAACTAATAATTTATCTGCTGAAGAACATGATATTCCACGAAGATGGGATACGCCACAAAGTGGGAACAGAAGATATTAACGATAAAGAAATCAAACAATTCTTTCTTTATTTATTTTTCAAATTTTTTTAACAAATATAATAATATGTAAGTGCTTCAACTAGATTTGAAGTTTCATAAATTGCCATTATTGTTTATCTGTTCTTCAATAAGTTTAAAATGATTCGTCAGTCTTTTAGAATGAAATTCATGGTTGATTTAAGAGAGAAAGAGATGAAAGCAACTTCCTATCTAGGAGATTTGAAAAGCAAAATAACTTCAAACTTGATAGTTACAGTCATTATCTCAATTCTTATCTTAGTTTCAGCAATTCTTGTGAAGTTAGAGATGTCTGAATGGATATTTAGCAATATTGGATCAGCTTTTACTCATACCTTGGGTGAACCAATAAATGGAACAGTTTATTGGTATTTTGAAACCTATAGTGATGCAGATTACTACTATGAAGCCTATTTAGATGCTTTCCGAGGTGGGTGGAACCCATATAAAAGATACTCAGACAGGCTTGATTTTTATGTATATGGACCTATTTTTATCTATGGTTTGTATTTTACATCTCTTTTGGTGCAGTTATTCAACCCAAGTATGACTTCAACTATTTTGATGGAGGAATCAGTTAAATGGACAGCAATCAATTTTGATGCTTTATCAGCTGTTATGGTTTATCTTATAATTGTAAATTTCAGTTTTACAAAGGATAGAAAAATCTACAAACATGTGCTTGGATTAATAGGTACGTTTGCTTTTATTTTCATGCCTTTCAATTTATTTTATGTTGACACTTATTATCTTAATATACCACAGATGACGTTTTTCACATTAATTGGATTTCTGCTAGTTATGAAGAAGAAATACAAGTTATCGGCATATTCTCTTACTTTAGCTTGGTTAACCAAACAAATGCCCTTATTCTTGATTATCCCAATATTCTCAATGATATGGAAGGAACATGATTTGAAAACAGCTGTTAAAAGATTTCTACGACCATTCTTATTATCTACTCTTCTCTTCTCTATACCGTGGATATTCATAACTCCTCTCCTATACATAGGAAGAATACTTGCAGCTGGAAGACCTCTTTGGTATGCAACTTTGGACTCAATAGGTAATGCACATGGTACAACACTTGCACATTCTATTTTATACGGGGGCTCAGAATCTTTGGCACAATTTTATGTGTGGATTAATATACCAATGATTCCGTTTATCCTGTTCTATGGTTTTTCTCTTTTCATTGGTCATTTTAATGGAAAAAAACTAGCTAACGATGAAAAGATGTTTACTATTTATGTTACTTGGGTAATCATGATTACTCATACTTTTATTTCACGGGGTTTATTCAAATATTATGACGCATTCTTTACACCATTCTTTATACTTTCAGCAATAGTATTATCGAATACATTAATCGAAAAACTAAGAAATTACTTCAGAAAGAGAAAAAACAAAGACATCACAACAAAAGTAGAAGAAAGCACCTCAAGAAAAAATG
>JAGLXK010000038.1 GCA_023132955.1 Candidatus Heimdallarchaeota archaeon | reverse complement strand
CTTGTTCATCAAATTTCTTAGAAGTCTCTTCTTTAGCTGTTTCTTCTGTAGATTCGATTTTAGGTATTTCAGAAATTTTTGAATCTTCTTCCATTATTCTCACTTTTGAATTTTAACTTGCCATTCAAAAGAAGCTTCTATGATATCATTTTTTGTTGGTAGATCTTCTTCTTTCTGTCTCTTTAACATTTGACACAATTTTTCTATTTCATAGAAAACAGAACCAGATATACCAATATTCATGAGACTATCTTTTGTTTTTGTCAGTAATGTAGCAATATCTTTAGCATTATCAAGAGTTACTCTAGAAATTATAGATAATCTTTCTCTAAACTTGATAATTTCCTCCTCTGGATTCAAGCTTACTGTAACATTAGATGCAAAGCCTAGTCTCATCATCTCTAAAACCTTGTTTTCTGCTTCTTCAAGAGAGTTGACATCACTATTTTGGAAATAATGTGTAGTTAAACGAACAGCTATTTGCTTAAGAGCAAGTTCAAGATCAGATTCATTCAAATCTGGAATATTGTGTAGTAAACCCATTCGTATTAGAATCAAATCTCTGTTTTTCTTAGCATAACTCTGCTCTTGCTCGGTAATCTCCTTAATTGCATATAATCGATTTACTAAAGCTGAAAAACTGTCCAAATCCATATTTACGATATCTTCACGAGTTAGGTAAGGTTTTATCTTTTCGATAATTTTCTTCCAAAGAGGTTCAGTTTCCTCATCATCGAATATAGATTCTTCATCAGTAAAATTACTCATGAGGATTTTATAAGCTTAAAACTATTAAAATTTTACTAGATAAGCAACTTTTTTGGACAAAAATATTGCTAACCTGTTTCTACCGGAGTAGTTTAATATTAAAACTTGACAAAATCCAATCATAAATCTTTTAATTCGGTTCTTATTTCCTTATACTATGAATGTTTACCACGTTGTTAGAAAAAGACTAATGCCAATGAAGGAACCCTACAAATTTCTAAATGGAGATGTGTACCTAGTTGTAACTACTACACATATTTGGATTTGGCTAGGCAAGAAATCTTACTGTGATGATAAAGCCGTAGGCGCATGGACCGCAAAAGTTGTGGAAGAAGACAACAAGGATTTACTCATCAAAACAGTCATGGACGG
>JAGLXK010000379.1 GCA_023132955.1 Candidatus Heimdallarchaeota archaeon | reverse complement strand
TGGTCTTACTTGTCTTGCTTCTGAATACATAATCCATTCATCAGTAAACGGATTTTTTCTGATTTCTCTATGACTCATTGTTTTAGAACGTCTATTGATATATTTAATGTCTTCGGACATTTCCAAACCCACAAATCTTCAAGTTTTTCTCCTCCCAAAACGTTTATATTTTGAATTTAGTGTTTCCTCTTGTGTATTCAACAATTGTTTTGCATGCAAATCTGCAGTATGCAGAAATTCCTATAAGTGAAATACCTCAAGTAGTAAAACTGAGCTATATTCCAGTTCTATCAACTCTTCTAGATATTCCTAAAATCGAGGTGGTTCTAAATTTCACAGGAGTTACTTTGGAGATATTGAAAAATGGTTATCCTGAAGTTATTGATTTACTTAAGGAAGGAATTGATCAAGGCAAATTTGAAATGACAGGTTGTGGATATTCACACCCAATATTTCCCTTACTACCAGAAACCGACATGAAGAAGCAAATTGAATTTAACAACAATGTTCTAGAATCTACATTAAATTACAAACCAAAGGGGTTTTGGTTACCTGAACTAGCTTATGACCCACTGATTCCTAGAGTTCTCAGAAGTTTTGATTTTTTATATACTTTTATTGACGAAGAATTATACAATATAAGTTCCCCTTTACTTAATGATGCAAGTGAATACAATATCCCTTATTATTCTGCCTCGCATTACATCATAGAATTCATGAAGGCAAAAGGAATATTTCGTAAATTTTTCAAGTATAGAAAGGCCACAAAAGGTCTTAAAAAATATGCAAAAAAATCTAACTTTTATCCAGTAGAATTGAAAGGTGTTAAAGGCACAATCACAGGATTAAAGATTCCCCAAGCATGGAGTATTTTCTCTACTGCAAGTTTATTGAAATTCCCCTTTCTTAAACCTAAAAAAGCATTTAAAACCATTGCAAAATTCAGGAATGATCCTGGATTAATCATACCATATGGAACTGATATCGAGTTCTTTGGCTATCGAAGTTTTGTTGAAGGAAAACTCCCAACAGAAAAACATCTAAGGGATTTTCTTGAAAAAATGATAAAGATTCAAGATAATCAGATGATTTTGCCTTCTAAATATCTAAAGGATAACAAACCAAAAGATCTCGGATATTTGAAAACAGGGAGTTGGGCCCCTAATAGAAGATTAGATATTTGGACTAGAGATGAAGATAATCAAAAACTTGAAAGATTGTGCTGGGAAGCTCGTTGGTATTTTGCTCATTTGCTCGAAAGTGAGATAACTGAAGAAATGTGGAAACATTTACTACTTGCTGAAAATAGTGATGGGAGAGGATGGGATCCAATTCCTGAACGAAGATTGGATTGTTTTTCGCATGCTCATGAGGCAATCGAATTAGCTAAAGAAAAATATCTTGAACGATTTTTGTATAAGAAAAAGTAGAGAATAAATTCAATAGAACGACAATATTTATATTAATCCTTCTAATCTCTATGTATTCGTTTATTGATTAGATGTTGGGGCAATATGGAAATAGAAATTTATATTCATGATGAGCATTGTGATCACTGTCAACCTACGCTAAAGTTTCTAACTGCAGTCATTAGTGCTCTAAAAACACAAGAAGTTAAACTAATCGTTCATCAAGTAAGTAAGAATAGGGAATCAGCTGAGAAAAAAGGCATACCTTTAAATCAGCTACCAGCAATTCTTCTCACTTCAGGTTGCATTGTAGCAGGATCTCTATCACATGATTTGATAGGGGTTCTTGTTTGTAGTCTTTTAGCTAAATCAAAAGTTCCAATTCAATCAATTGATAAGTTTGAATTAAGCAAGAAAGAAGCCCCTCTACTCTTGGAATTGGCATCTGCAATGATAGAATATCAAGCAGCTTACACATTAAGAAGAGATAGATCTTATACTTTCATTATCAAAGAATCTACAAAAAATATACCAATAGAAAGGTATGAACAATTATCCAAAAACACAAAAATAATGGTTCTAACAAACTTTGAAAAGCAGTCTAGTACTGAGTTGTATGAACTCGGTCTAGATTCTAATGTTTATTTGGGGCATATTATTCGAGATAATATCTACCTCTCGGCTAATCTTATTATCTGGAGAGATCGTTCAAATCACGTTAGCTTCTTCAGAGTAAGAAGGGTTGAAGGTGAAAAATACATAGGAACTTGCTCTTGCCTTTTAGGTGACGGAAAACAAATGATAAAAGATTTCTTCAAACCATTGTTTTTAACATCAGCAACGATAGACACTGATGGAACAAAAGGTTCTGGACAAAATAGAATTGTAGCAAATGTAAAAGAAATTAGTAACGATTTAGATCAGTTGCTTAGAAGATAAGCTACTTTTATTTTTTCTTTGAAACTCCAAAACCATCACATAAACTGAATTTAATCATGCACTCTCCAGTTTTTGTAACGTAAAATTTACAGTACCCTCCCATTATAGGATCGTATTTTTCACAATCAGCACTTGAATCGTCGTCTTCTGATTTGTTTTTGCTGGGAGGGAGTGGGATATCTGCCATGAAGTGCACCTATAGAAATATGAATTCGTGCAATATATAATATTTTCTTAATGTTTCAATTACCCAGTTAGATATTTGGGGTTTATTCTTTCACAGTTAGGACAAAATTCATCATTTTTGCTTAAAGGTGTTTCACATCCAGTACACTTGAATGATTTTTCATCCTTTTCTTTTAATTCTTTTTTTTCTGAATTCGCGCCACTAAACATTTTCTAATAATACTTTAAAACAAATGATTAATAATTATTACGGGTAAGACAATCAGTATTAATTGCTATATTTTTAACAAGGACACAATGCTTATTATATGCCTTGAACCTCAATATCTTTAAGATAGATAATGAATCTGGCGGTATTAAAGTGATAAAATTAATTGTAAGAATAGATAATATATTAGATTCAGAGCCAGAATATATGTTAATTAATTCTGCTTTAGCCCATAAGTATGATATTTTACCAGGGCAACTGATTGAGATTTCTCCTTTTAATATAGGATTGAAAGTATATACTAGTGACAAATATCCCGAAAACACTGTTGGGATATCTGGAAAACTAGCAAAAGAACATGGTATTCAGAAAGGTAATGAAATAGTTCTAAAAGAACTAACCAGTGAGAATTTAATTCATCTGATACATAAAAAGATGAAGGGAGATGTTCTCCAAGAAGAAGAAATAGATGCAATTTTTGAATCAATTGATAAGAATCTAATGCATCCAACACAAATTGCCGTACTGATGTCATTATTTCAAGTTCAAGGTTTAACTTTAGAAGAAACAACATCAGTCGCTAAAGCAATAATCAATAATTCACAAATTCTAAATATTAAGAAAAAACCTGTAGTTGACAAACATAGTATTGGAGGAATCGCAGGTAATAGGATAACACCTATTATGGTACCTATATTAGCAGCATCGGGACTAACAATTCCAAAAGTGTCAACAAGAGCAATTACATCTCCAGCAGGAACTATAGATGCTGTTGAATTGCTTATGCCTTGTGAATTAACGCTAGAAGAAATGACAGAAGTTGTTGATACCACAGGGGGTTGTATAGTTAGTGGTGAAACTGTAGGTTTAGCAGACGTATCAGATAAGATTATTGCTGTCCTTGAAAAGGTAAAAATCGATCCCAAGGAATTTATGGTCGCTAGTATTATTGCCAAAAAAATAGCTGCTGGTTCCGAATACGTTCTTATTGATTTACCAACAGGTAAAGGTGCTAAAGTAGTTCACAGAGAAAATGCACAACAGGTTGGTAGTCTATTCATTTCGCTAGCTTATGCTTTGAAAATCAAACTTGATTGTATAATCAGTCCTGGAGATAGACCTATTGGAAGTATGATTGGACCAGCATTAGAAGCAAAAGATGCTCTTCAAATTTTAACAGATCAAAGCGGAAGTGCTGATCTGATGAGAAAAGCTCTCTCATTGTCAGGTATAATTCTTGAAGCTCACAATTTGTGTCCTCGAGGATATGGTTTTGAGTATGCAGAAGACATTTTGAGAAGTGGAAAAGCACTACAAAAGTTCAAAGAAATTGTAGTAGCTCAGGGAGGAGACGAGAATATTGAAGTAAATGATATCCCACAAGCGTCCTATATTGGCACCATAGAAGCAAAGAGTGATGGTGTTGTATATGCAATAGATAGCGCGCCCATCTCAACAATAGCTAGACAAGCAGGAGCACCTGCTGATAAAACTGCAGGAGTTGTTCTTAAAGTAAAAAGAGGAGATAGATTCAAAAAAGGTGACGTTCTATTTGAAATACATTCTTCTACTGAAAGTAAACTGACATCTGCTGTCAAATTAGCAACATCAGATTTTGAACCCATTGATATGGAAAAAATGATTTTAGACATTATAAGGGGTCCCAAGGAGTTGTAGGTTAAATCATGAGTAATCTTGGTAGCTTTGAATACCAATATTCTGTTTTTTCTACTTCCCAACCTTTCAATTCAGAAACGGTAATTGAACTCATCAAAAGGCAGAAGAAGGATAATGTTCATTTGCAGATATTAGATCCAACATTCATTGTTAGTGAAAAGCAAATCATAGCTGCCTTATATCACACTAAAAAAGCATTTCAAAGAGAGAATAACATTGCTAGAGATTTCACAACTGAATTTTTGTTGCGACTTTCAGGAAAAAGACAGATATCAAACGCGATAAACTTTCTAGGGATTAAAGATTCATGCATTAATATAATGATTATTGCTTTTGGCGAGAAGAAAGAAGAAATAGAATATGAATTTGATGTCATTCTAGAAACAATTTCAAAGAATATAGATCTGCAAACAAAGAAGAAACTTCCTATAACGAGTTTAAAAAAACTAGCATTACATTATAAATGTGAAGAAAATCTAATAATAATAGAGAAAAAAGCTTTTGAAACAATGGCAGCTGTAGAAATACTCTGAATTAATAAGATGGTATCCAACTTTTTAGTAGCTGAAAACCCACTTCTCTATATTGTTTAACAATCTCTTCAATTCGTTCCAATTGTTCTCTTTCCTTTGAGGGGGAAGAAAATATGATTGGTTTTAATTTATGAACCATCCCTGATAGTGAACCGATTCCAGCTGTACTGTACACTCTTTTTCCACTTCCAGTTCTATATTGATAGTCGGGTTCGACTAATAATTTATTATACCAAAGAGGATGAGCTGACATTATTTTGAATCCTTCAGCTATAGGATATGAACCGCCTTCCATAATATGGAAATTAAACTTCTCAAGAGCAGCTTTGTTGGGGTGAAAAACACTTCTACTGATGATCCCCCTAACATAGGTTTGTACTGTCTCTTCTTGCTCCATAATGTGGAAAGGCAAAATAGTTGAGACTTCAGTAATAGTTGCATCAATTTTATCTGAGTGATAAATCTTCTCTGCTGTATAGATTTTTCCAAGAAGCTCCAAAGGTAAACATATACCATTTATTTCTAAGGAGTCTTCTAAATAATTCCCTCTATCCACAGAAAATTCAGAGTAATAAATTCCAGGACCAAAAATGACTGCGATACGTTCATCTGTAAGCTCCTTAAATATCTGAGTTTCATCAGTTAACATCACGATTGTATCTCTTCTCAGATCAATTACGGGTTTATCAAGAAAAACACCTTTGTTTGGAGTTCCTATTAGTTTAGTCCATGAAGTTATTATTAGCAAAGAGTTTAAGTTTCTGGATTCTATTTCCTGTAATCTCATTCCCTTTTTCTTTTTCTCTAAAACAATTATTTCCTCATCGATTCTTTTGAGAACATGTTCTGTTTCTGGTAAACGTCTAGGGTATCCTTCATCAGACATAAAAGCTATTAATTCACGTAAAGGAATATCGCCAGTATCAAAATCATAGAAGTTTGCTCCTGAACCATAGTATTGTTTCAAGAGTTGTAAAAGTTCTACCCTCTTGTGAATCTCTTTGTATTCCTTTGAACTTTCAACATCAAGTGACATTATACTAACAAACTTCCATGTAATGGCTTTAGTACTCACTAATTGTTTAGCTATTTATTCTTTTTGAGATATGTAATGCATTTGGGTATTTTCCAGTTTCTATTAGATATGAAGCAGCCTCTATTGCATAGCTTAAAGAGTCTGTTATAGGGTGAGAATCTAATATTGAATGAATAAAAGCTCCGTTAAAGCAGTCTCCTGCTCCAACAAATTTCACTTTACCTTCAAGATTCTTTGTTTTTAAGTTGATTACTTCTTTTCCATAAAAAGAAACATTATCAGATGTGTGCAGAATAATAGGAACATCAAGAAAACTTGCTAGTTTCCTTGGGGATTTTGAGAAATGCTTACTTAGAACAGCTAATTCATATTCATTTACAGATAGATATTTTTCTCCTTCGAATTTCTTCAATTGTACTAATATTTTACAAAATTCATCAATTCTTTCAAAATGAGAAATATCTGAAGGGTCAACAAAAATAATTCCTTCATATGATGCTCCAGAACAGGAAGAGATCATACCAAGAGGATTAGTGCTATCTTCAAGTGAATCTAATATAGCTTCATCCTCTAAACTTAGGAGAAGAAAGCTTACCCATTCAATAGAAGTAGGATTCAGTGATACATTACTTATAGGTTTCAAAGGACTTTTTCTGTAGTATTTAATAATCTCTTCAGATAAACTTTCTAACGAGAGTTTTCCTTGAATTGAATTGAACTGTACTTCACCATCTTGAAGATTCAGAATTGTAGTATAATTGACCTCTGCATTTTGTATAGCTTTTATCTGAATTTGTATGCCATTATCTTTTATCAATTTCTCAAAAAATGTTGATGAAGGTCCAACATAGGTTACATTTCTCCCTAGTGCAGCTAAAGTTCGACAGAGGTTAAAGCCATTACCACCGGGTTGAAAGTCCAAAATTGTATCTGAATGATGTGATCCTAGTTCAGGTAACTCTTTGATAAATCCTGTTTTACTAGAGTTTAAAGGGCGAATGTCTATATCAATAAAAGCTGGATCAAAACCACCATAAATCATTGTATCTTTGTGCATTAAATCAAACACCTACATTTTCTCTAGTGTGTCAATTCCCATTACTTCAAATAAACTTTCCAAGCATTTTGTAAATGAATATACAATGGCAATTCTTGTATCAAGACTATCTTTGTCTTTAGCTAGTAGAACTGGACACGCATCATAGAATTTGTGGAATACCGAAGCTAAAGAGAAAGCATAATTTGCCACAATATCGGGTTTAAGCTGAGTTAGAGCTCTCTTCAACACAAATGGTAATTCTTCCATTAAGGATATCATTTTCCATTCTACTTCTTTCCTGATATCAAAATTGATTTGTTTTACAGACTGGATTATACTATCAGCATCAATCCCTTTTTTAGGGGCTTTTTGAAGAATGTTTAATGCTCTAGCATAAGAATATTGAAGGAAAGGTCCTGTGTTTTCATTTGGATCAACTGCTTTTTTTGCATCAAAAGTTACAGTTTTTTGAGGATCAATTTTGAGTATTGAATAACGAATACTACTTATTGAGACTTTCTTTGCAATATCCTCTTTAATTACAGTTGAATAATCACGGTTTTCGAGAATAGTTTCTATCTCATTTTTTGCCATTATAAACAATTCATCACAAGTAACATATTCGAATTCACGACCAGCCATTCTACCTCCAACTAAAGTGACAATTTCATAATCATAATGTAAAATTTTGTCTGCTTTTTCATGTTCTCCCAAACCGTATAAAGCTGTTCTTACAGATAATTGTGCTAGTTGTTGATCTTTACCGATTACATTAATACAATAATCAGC
>JAGLXK010000378.1 GCA_023132955.1 Candidatus Heimdallarchaeota archaeon | reverse complement strand
GGGTAAGGAAGGCATACAATGATAGTGTTATAACAGAAGTAGTTCTCAGAATCAACAACACTTACTACTCCCTTCTTACCACTAATTTTCTTGATTAATACCTTAGGATTTTGAAAAACTTCTTCAGAGAGAGGATTATGTAATTTTTCCTTATCATAAATAATATATTGATTTGAGTAAGAGTAAAAAAATGGTTTTTCAATATTTTCACCTCTTAACATAGGTTTAGCTTTACTATGAGTTTTTTCGTTGACAATCATTTCTTTTGTACGCTTAGCATCTCCTGTTCTTAACCCCCAATTTACATAACAAATACTGTTAAGAGGAACTGAATTGTTCTCTATGATTTCCCATAAACGAATGTCTTCAGTAGTTGTGTTTACTCTGAACATAGAATTTGGCATTTGATGAAAAAACCTTTGTGGAATGATTTTAGTATTCCTTTCTTCTGTGAGCAAATCATTGAGAGTTTTCGTTGGGATAGTTGTTATAACGACATCACTCTCTTCAAATCCTTCCCCTTTCTCTATTTTTTTAATACAGAATATTAGTGATTTGACATTAGCAGAAGGAAAGACCTTAATCGAAGAAAGATCTGCAAGTTCTTCTATTACTGAACTATTAAGTAGAAGATTTCTCATTGATTCAGCGTAATTTTGATAGATGAAAGGATAAGGAATAATATACGACATGCAACCATGAGTTTTTAGTAAATTGTATCCTTTCTCCATGAAAAGGATATAAATATCAAATTTCATCTTTGCACAGTTGTAAGTATCTTTGAAAAATTCTACGCCTTCAGGATCATTTTTAGATAGTTTATAGATGTCTATGTAGGGGGGATTTCCAATTACACAATCAAAACCAGCATCAGTTTTGTAATTTCCTTTTTCATCAAAAAAAACCTCAGGAAATTCTATTTCCCAAACGAAAATTTGTCTGTTTGAGGGTTCTGAAAAATATCTCTCAGATTCTTTTTTTGACAAACTTATAATTAATTTTTGAAGAATCTCGTTCTTAATACTATAATATTTGTCCATTAATTCTCTTATACTAACTTTACTGTTCTTACTAGCCCTTATGGACATTTGTTTCTTGATAGAAAGTCTAATATTAACAAGCTCACTGATCTCTTTCTTGAAATTAATACGTTCAGTTCCCTCGAAAGTTGGGGATATAAGTGAATTGCCTACTTTAATATTGTCTTCAAGAATTAAAGGTAACTGAACATTCTTTTTTAACCCCCTCAAAAATAAATTCAAGCTTGCTATTTCTGCTGCTTGCTTATCAATGTCAACACCATAGATGTTCTCTGTTAGTATCCTGTTTTCATAATTCGAAGTTAGTTCTTGAAGAATAAGAGAATCAGTTAGTTGAATATCTTTCCATTCTGAAAGAATTGCTTTAACTGAGGAATTGCATTTTTCATAGTATTCAGCAAAGATATCAAAAGCAGATATTATAAAAGACCCCGAACCCATAGCAGGATCTAACACTTTAACCTCATTAATTCTAGAAAAGGAATCAATAAATTCCTTAATTTTTCTCTCATGGAGGAGTTTTAGGGATTCTCCCCAAATTTCATCCAATTTCGGTCTAAGAGTTTTTTCAATAATATACTTCACTACAACAGTTGGAGTATAGTATATTCCTTGCTTTTTCTGAATCAATTTAGAGGAAGTTAGTCTTATTTTATTATTTACTATAGTTAGTTGTTCTCCCAAGTACGCTTCATATGTATTTCCCAAAATGTCTGAAGTAAATTTTCGAAAACTAACAAGATTCAATTGTTCGATAATTATTCCTAGAACTGTATCACTGATTTTCAATTTGTCACAT
>JAGLXK010000377.1 GCA_023132955.1 Candidatus Heimdallarchaeota archaeon | reverse complement strand
AACTCTTGACTGGAAGTAACCATCATTTCTTCAATTATGAGGAGTGTGCTCCGTACATCATCTTCGTCTCTAGTATCAAAAAGGTTAATGCACAAGGGATGAGGTTGTCCGATAGTATAAATTTCTACATTAGGTTCATCCACAAATGTTGCAGCATACTCACCCTTCACATCAAAGATTAAACAAGGTATCTGATACCTAATAAGCTGATCAAGAATACCGCAAACTAGACGGGTTTTACCTCGTCCAATCATCCCATAGATCTCAACATTGTAAAGAAGTTCTTCAATGCCAATTAGGACTTCATTTGTTGACAGCCCAGTAGGTTTATGCCCCAAAAGAATAGAGTGTTCACGTTGAAAGGCTGTTTTTTCCCTTGGGTGCAAAACAAAAGCTGTCCCTTGGTAATCTATGGGAAGATGGAAATACTTTGACAGTTTGTCTAAAGATACAATTTGGGGTTTCTTAAGTCGAAGTACATTCTTCTTTTTAGGGAAACTTGTGGCATGTCGGAAAGATTTCAAAGTTTGAGCATCATCGGAAAAGGAATAGAATTGTAAAAGAAAGGCAGTAGATTCCTTCTCCTTTTTCTTAATTCTTAAAAATAAGGTAATATTTGGAAAATTCTGGTTTGATACAGTTTTGTACACAAGTTCCATCATATCTATATCGGTTTCTTCTAAAGAAGAGATATCTAAGGGGACTTTGATTCTCATTTCCTTCAAAACTTGAAATAGTAGCTTTGTTTGTTCTACAGTTAATATTTCGCTAGAACTCTCGTAATAGGTGGTAAGTAAATTCGATAGAAATAACAATTCTTGCTGCATCTTACTTCCAAGCTTCTTTCTGGAAAACCCTTTCATTGAAACAAGGAAATAGATGCTGATAGAAGATTCATACTTAGATATGAGCATTTGAATATGGCCAATGTTGAGAGCCATTGTCTGACTAAAATTCTCGTGTACTTTATAAGCAAAATGTTTCTTATTTACAATGTCACTACCTATAGAATTCACCAGTAGAAC
>JAGLXK010000376.1 GCA_023132955.1 Candidatus Heimdallarchaeota archaeon | reverse complement strand
AGCATTACATGATAGTATCTTTGATCAAGGTATGAAGCTGGGATATTATGAAGCATTCCCAAGCAGACCTAAAGTGATGGCTATTACAGATGATCATGTGGCTTTTGATGCTTTTGGAATACCTGTAATTGATCTAATTATCGATTTTGTAGAAGGTGATTGGACTTACCATCACACTCATTCTGATGACTTAAGCAACATCGATGAAGAAAGTTTATTGATAACAGGTCAAACACTAGAATCTTTCATGAAAACCTATTATACACTTAATCAAAACAAAGACTGGAGAAATACTGATTTACCTACTTCTGTTTATCTTTCAATTACTGTCAGTTCCTTATTTCTGGTTGGATTACTTGTTTATCTTATTTTGAAAAGAAAACTGAAACTAAGTAGGATTTAAAATGAAAAAGGAAGAAATAGTTAGAAAAGGGTATGATGAAATAGCTCTCAAGTTCAAAGAATTCAGAAATATCTTTGATAATCTTCAAGAATTGGAGCATCTTGCAACCCTTCTTCCTGAAAAGGCTAAAGTTCTAGATGTAGGATGTGGAATTGGTATTCCTGTAGCAAGATTTTTTGTTGATTATGGATTCTCAGTCACAGGGATTGATATTTCAGAAAGAATGGTAGAATTAGCAAAACAAAATGTTCCTAAGGCTGAATTTTTTCAATACGATATGAATGAATTGGTTTTTCCTGATAATGCCTTTTATTGTATAACAGCTGTTTATTCCCTTTTTCATGTTCCAAGGGAGAAACATTTCTCTATTCTGAAGAGCTTTCATCGAATGCTTAAACAAGAAGGTATTCTTTTCTTCTGTGTAGGACACTTGGGTGGAGATGATACTGATGAATTCTTGGGAGAAGAAATGTTCTGGAGTAATTATCCTCCTGAAAGAACACTTTCTTTAGTTAAAGAAGCAGAATTTGAGATTCTTTTTGATGAAGTTTTAGATAGAGGAGATGAATTACAGTATTGGGTATTTGCAAGAAAAAAATAGAAGGTTGTCTTTTTCATCTTTTATTTCAATAATAATTTTTATAATCGCTTAAATCCTGCATCAGCCATGAAACTAGAATTCAAAACATATAATCATGATACGGATTTCTTCAGAATACGCGATTTTCTTCAACAAACATATGATGATAAAGATTTAATCAACTGGACATTAGAGAGATGGAACTATGCTGCATTCTTTATCCGTGATATGTTTAAAATAACTATTGAACAATGGAGTAAAACAATAGGAATATGGGAGAATGAAGAAGGAGAGATAGTTAGTTTAGTTTTGAATGAAGCTGTAGGAAGAGGAGAGACATTCTTCCAGATCAATCCTATTTACAAGGATTCCATCCCATTTGAGGAAATGTTTGAGTTTGCAGAGAAAAATCTTCAATTTGAACATGAGGAGAATATGATTTTAAGACCTAGAATCAGAGCAGGCGATAGTCGATTAGAAAAAATTGCTAAAGACAGAGGATATGTCAAAAGAGAAGATGCTAAAGAGACAACCTCTTTGATTACCCTTGATAGAGATTTTTCCTATCCTTATCTCCCAGAAGGTTATACTATGAAAAGTATGGCTGATGATGACCAAGTTGTTAAAAGAACCAAAGCATTTGCGAGAGCCTTTGGAAATTGGGGGACAAAAGATGAGGTTCAACCTTCATCATATCTTGCTCTTCAGAAAGCACCAGACTACAGAAGAGATTTAGATGTTTATGTTGAAGCTCCTGATGGAGAGATTGTTTCCTTTTGTTTAGTCTGGTATGACGAGAAAAACAAAATTGGAATTTTAGAACCAGTAGGAACAGATCCTGATTATAGACAGAAAGGATTAGCTAAAGCAACCAATTATGAAGCAATCAACCGAGTTAAAGAAGAGGGTGCAAAGAAAGTCTATGTTGGAGATGGTCAACAGTTCTATCTATCAATAGGTTTTCAACATAAGCAATATAACGGAATTTGGGAAAAGAAAGTTAAGAAGTAAAGAAATTTTTCTTACCTTAATCTAACTCTTTATTTTTCTCTTTTTAGTTTATTATTTCTGTAACCTTTCTCTACACACCATTGTTTACAATTTCATCAAATTTTTTAACGAGATGGCTGTAATCAACATTTTGTTCTGTTTTATAGGAGAATAGATTTTCCTTTAACTCTTCTACAGTTTTAACACCAAATACAACCGAATCTGCACCTAAATCAAGTGCATAATTAAAACACTGTGCTGGAGTTGCTGCATGTTCTAATTGTAAAGAAATCCTTCTTCCACCAGAATAATAAGCTGATAAATCTGTTTTCTTGGTTGTAAATAGTTTTCCCTTATGAAGATTCTTTATTGCTATCAGAGCTATGTTTTTCTCTTTACAAACTTCAATTAATTTCTTTGTTGTTTTTAAAACACCTGTAGCGAAGTTCAAAGGATGCATGATAACATCAAATTCGTCGTTTTCTATCATCTTAAGTAACAAATCAGGATTATGAGCACTAACTCCAATAGTTTTAGCTCTTCCTTCCTGTTTTAGCTTTTTAACAAATTCAACCATGCCATTCTTAACCACCTTGTTATAATCCTCCAAATTGGTTACAAACTGAATAAGAGCAATATCAGTATAGTCAGTATCAAGTTCACCCATAATTCGATCAAATGACCTTCTGATTTTATTGATAGATCGAGTTTTGCCAGCTTTACCTGTTCTCCCATCGTATACATTTCCTATATGAGTTGTGAAAGTTATCTTATCTCTCTTATCTCTACTAAATTCTTTGAAAACATCAAAGAAGTATGGAAAATCAAAAACTAAATCATAATGTGTCATTCCTTGTTTGTAAGCTTCTTCTAGAATCAGTTTAGAATTCTCATCTCTACTCAGATGTTTAACTTTACTTACTCCTCTGACAAAATGTTCTACTCCTAAACCAAGAGTACTCAACCAAACACCACATTGTTCAAGTCTATTGGAATGACCATTACTCATATGTGATTTCAAAGATTATTACAATATAAAAGGATGTATTTTCAGATAAAAATAGTTATATTTTAAATACGTACTTCTTTTAAGTGTCTTAACTGAACTCAATGTGTGATATAAATGGATGATATTAAACGCTTCAAACAAAGGTTGATTGATAAAGAAAATCCTCCAGATAAAACAGAAGAAGCAATAAAATTGTTATCTGATTATTATAATTTCTTGCAAACAAAAAACAAGAGCTTCGATAATATTAATTCAGAAGATTTCTATGAATTCTCTAAAACACTAATTGAACAAGAAAAAAACACACAATTCTCTTATGAGG
Organism: Candidatus Heimdallarchaeota archaeon; assembly: GCA_023132955.1. GTDB lineage: Archaea > Asgardarchaeota > Heimdallarchaeia > Heimdallarchaeales > Heimdallarchaeaceae > UBA460. Next base: position 942 of record JAGLXK010000376.1, on the reverse strand, counting down.
TTTTTATTATTTTTGGACAATTCAAAGAAAATAACGAGCTAATTAAATTGGGGAGGGAAGTATTAGATGGGAGTGAAGTTATGTCTAATCTCTCCAAACGTCTAATTGAAGAATTTAGTCAAGATTTCAGAGATGATGTTTTTCAAGATTTAGATATCCCACCCTTGGGAATAGATCCAAAAGCTAAACCTGAATATACAAAAAAATTGATTTCAAGATTTCATGATAAAGTTGGAGAAGATGCCTGTGAAGCGTTTCTTGCAAAAGGTTTGAGAGATTCTTATTATGAATGGAGAAAACCTGATAGAGAGAGATTTCTAAAGTCACAGAATATAGACCAATTTCTAGCTGAAAAAAGAAATAGATTTATAGAATCACTAGAAAAACATGAGAAAGAAGGAACACTTTTCTTTACACAAAAAATTAACAAAGAAGTTCTTGAATATGTTATCAATCGACCTGAAATTGAAGGTGGGATAAGAAATGGTAACATACTGACAGTTTCAAAAATCCCCCATGAAACTATAAATTATCTTAACGAAACTGATGAATTAATGAAAGCTTACTATTATTGTCATTGTCCTTGGGTTAAAGAATCTATTAAAGATGGTTCAGCAGACGAGTTGCCTAATGTTTTTTGTAATTGTAGTGGTGGATATTATAGGAGTTACTGGGAAATAGTTCTAGACCAGCCTATAAAGGTTAAGACGGTAAGAACTGTATTAAATGGAGATCCAATTTGTGAGTTTGATGTAATTTTGCCTGATGATGTTGTGAAAAATCTTGACTAAATTCTACACTAAGGTGAATTAGTCAAGCTTCTAACTATTTCATTCATTTTAGTTACACAAACTGAAATATGCCCCTCCCTTGGAAAAAATTTCGCTACACAATTTGGTATTTTCTTTGACATATACTTTCCAATAGAAATTGGTACAGTTT
>JAGLXK010000375.1 GCA_023132955.1 Candidatus Heimdallarchaeota archaeon | reverse complement strand
TGACCATGATTGAGAGTCTTAATACTCAGATGGCTTATGCTATCGAAATCTTTCATAAACAGGAGAACAGGATTACCCTTCTCGAAGATGTACTAAGGGTACAATCTATAGATCGCCACCAGGCTTTTGAAATTAAGAAGAGAGTCCAAAATGTCGCTTATATAGTTGCTGAGTTAGAAGAAAGAGAAAAACCATCCAGAATTCATTTTACTAAAATCTGGACGACTTTCAATAATACCTTTGAAATTCCCAGTTATAAAGATTTACCCAAAGCAAAATTTGCTGAAGCCATCGTCCTACTTGATTCGTGGAAAGAGCGGTTTGAAAAGGAGCTGATCTAAATGAAGGAAGCTCTAAAAAACATTTTAGTTGCTCTGGGTTTTCTAGTACTTTGTACAGGAATAAGTTTCGGTATTGTTTTCGGAATCTTTTATGAATGTAATCAAAAAATACCTGAACCTGAAACTTTAGAAATTGATTCCTTGAACTTTGAAATATATCTTTTTACTGAATTTGGTGAATATGACATATTTCTGATGAACTATAATTATAGATTAGGACTTTTTCATTTAGAATTGGCTATACTCTTAGATGTAAATAATTCATTGTATTATACTGGTTTTGCGGAATCTACATGTCTAACAGAAAATGGAGAAAGATATAGAGCTGTAGATTTTGAATTTAAACTATATGATGAAGGGCTGTACTATTCTAACACCACATTGTATATCGTACAACTTGAACTTATTTTTGATCTCCCTGAACCCTCAAAACTGGCGATAGGTTTTGCGATTTACTACTCGATTGATGATTAAATTAAAGGTGCAAAAAATGAGAATTAAACGTAAAAACTGGATATGGAAAGGCGAAGCAGGACATCTAATAACATGGAAAGATTGCTTGTTCCATTTACATACTAATATCGGAGATTTTACTATTTCTACTATTGGGGAATATTATCCTGAACGACCTTTAAATGAAAAATGGGAAATGGAAGAAATAGGAATAAACAGACATTATGAGACTTTTGTTTTTGACTCGTGTATGAATGTTGTTGATACTTATAACGTCGAGAAGACAGAAATTAAAACTGTTGAACAATGCCAAATCGAAGCCGAAAGAAACCACATCAAAGCATGTGAAACTTATTCTAGTATAAATCAGACCATTATGGGATTGAAATGAGTCTATCGCTCCAGGGTTGATATTTAACACCAATCTTGTGCGTTGCAGTGTCGAGATTAAGCATCGTAAGTCTAAAAATTGGCAGTTCGATGACTTTGTAAGTAAATGAGGAGATATCAATTGTTGTACTAAGAATTACTGTACCTAAAAGATCTTTAACAACTAAGCTATGAGAAGCAGCAGTGTTTTTTATTCTTATATCGTAATTAGATATGTAGCTGTAGTTGCAGTATCTTTCGACATCGTCAAGATCTCCATGCAGCACTAATTCTCCATCAATATAAGTTTGAAAATCATTCACATTGATTTCACTAATAGCAATACCTATTGTGTCCTCAATATAGCGAAACATAATATTATAGAAGAATGTTGTCTCGTAGTTGAACTCATAAGGTATAGTAACGTTGTATTCAGCTACAGGATATCCTTCTACATTTGTCGAACAATTATAAATATAAAGTAGAGTTATATTATGCCAACCAACTTTCAAGCCTTTTTCTATAGAAAAGAATGTTGCTGTAGAATCATCAACAATTAGATCGTGGTCATGATAGATGTCAATCCAGTAATTCTCTAAATTCGAGTAAATAGATATGTTGTAAAAACCTTGACTTTCCATCCTCCAAAGGTCATTCAGTGGATGAAGAGGAGGAATAAGATTACTGTACCAAGTCATGAAAGGAATTGTTTCGGAATTATAGGTAAAAATAATAGTAAAGTTGTATAATCCTGCTTCTCTGTTTTTAGGAGAAATGATAGTAGTGCCCACAGCCATTCCATTACCTGTTCCTATCTCTGTGTTATTTTCATACACAGTGTAAGTGTAATCATAGTTAGCTGTAAGATACATATTCACGTAATCATCAGTAACGTAGAAGGTCTCAATAAAAATACTGAAAGCAATCGGAGGATAAACAGTATAAGAAAAGCTATGGATAATATCAGTATAATCAGTAGCTGAGAAGATTAATGTAACATAGTGATTACCAACTTCTGTGCTTTTGGTCCAGCTAGTTGTGCTAGAAGGATCACCATCTACTTTGAGATTGCCATCTTCATAGATAGTTAAACTATCCAAAGAAGGAAGAGTTGAATCCCAAGTAATAATAATAGTTGATCCATCAGTAACACGATAATCTGTAAGATGGAAAGGTGTAACAGGATTGCTATAAGTTGTGTTAAACCAAACCTCTATTGCTTCATAAACAAACTTGATAGCATAAGCTATAGTTACTCCTGCAGTCGTGTCTCTGTTTGTTTCTATAACTGTTCCAGCTCCATAGAGAATACTTGTGTCAATCTGAACATTATCTTCATAAACGTAATAATTACCATCGTAATTTGCAGATATGTAGGTGTTAACATAATCGTCTGAAACTTGAAAACTACCTACATCTACTTGAAAATCAGCTATAGCATAAACAGGATAATTGAAAGAATAAGTGATGGTTGTGTAACCGCTAGCTTGGAAAAGTAGAGTAACAACATGCGTACCTACCACTGTTGATTTTGTCCAATCGGTAGGACTGGTTTCATCGGAAGCAACTTTAGTTACTCCATCCTCTTTAACTGTAATATAATCACTATCAGGCAAAGAAGTAGCCCAAGTGACCGTAATAGTTGTTTCTCCTAGATTTATGCTATAATCATTAACAAAGAAATCTCCCAAAGTGTTAGAATAAGTTGTATTGAACCAGAT
>JAGLXK010000374.1 GCA_023132955.1 Candidatus Heimdallarchaeota archaeon | reverse complement strand
ACTGAACAAGATTTAGTTGATTCCTTAGCTACAAAGTGGTTATCAGAAAAAAAATTCGTTGTCACTGAACTAACTATTCCTATTATTCATCAAATTTATTATGACGATTACTTGGAGGGAAGAGATTACGTCAGGATAGATTTAGCAGCTTTTGACCAAGTGACTGGGGAGGTTATTTTTGTTGAAGCTGAAAATGGTTTGTATTTACAGCATCCTCAGATCTATCTTCCTTTTTGCCATTCTCTTTATATCCTCTGTCCAGAAGACCATTCTTCTTTCCGAGATGAACAAGTAGGTTGGAGTAAAAGTCAAGGTATAGGTATTATTGAGAAGAACAAAAATGGAAAACTGATTTTTTCCTTAGATCCCAAATCTAGAAAAATTAATCCAGCAGTTGAAGCATTTGTAAAATCACGACTACTGAAAAAATTTGAGAAGGAGATGAAATCAAATGTCATCATTGATGTCAAAGAAAAAGCATAAAAAATTCTTAGGCTCGAACAAATCCATATATTCCATAAGAAAAGGGGGAAAAGTTACTCTCTACGCTGCATTCATAGTTAAACCACACAAAGAATCAACTGAAGAAGCACCAGACAGGAGAAATTACTGGAGGAAAGACCAAGAATTAAATGAAAAACTTCCATCTGTTCTTTCTATATTAACTCAAGTTAAGAGATTAAAAACATCTCTTCATCGATTATTTCTTCCAGGGAATGTCAAACGCAAAAGTCAATCAATGAACGAAGTTAAGAAAACAGCTGATTCTTCGCTCCTTGATCAGCTCTTTGAAGAAAAAAACAAGAACATCAATGTTAAGCTATCGTTTTATCTTTTAAAAACATGGAAGCTGTATGATATTTCTGAATCGTTCCAGACAATAGAGGATTTAGTGGAAGATTTTGTCTATCTTTTAAGAAATGAATTAAAGCAGAAATTAGAAAGTGTTGGGAATGTTGGACGATTATTAGATACCACACTAGAAGAGTTGGTCCTTTATGGAACACTAGACAAATCTAATTTTCTAGCTTCTGGAAAAAAACTGTTCAGTGAGTTAACCAAAGATTATTCTGTAATTGAAAGGGATGATAAGTTTCATAAAAGTTTCATACCTGGTCCAGCTGTTGATAAAAGACCTGAAGTTACGTTTTCATTTCCTACAGGAATTGTATCCGATAAATTAGCAATACTTGGAGTAACAGAAAATGATTCTATGATTGGATTGCCTGAGAACGCATCATATCCCATTTTAATTGCAGGAGATAAAAAGACAAGAGAAATAATTACCTGTAAATTGTTGGAACAAAATAAGAGATTTATTATTCTTGATCCTAGAATGAACCTAGAATTTGAGGATAGACTAAATGTACCATTTGAGAGCTTGAATCTTGGAGAAAACTTCTTCCTAAATGTTCTAACTCCTTTACTGAATGAGTATGTTCCAGAGAAACTTTCTTCTCAGTATTTGGGGAATTTCATTGATTTAGTTAAGTTGATAAGTGATGTAAGAAATGATGGAGCTGTTCTTTTA
>JAGLXK010000373.1 GCA_023132955.1 Candidatus Heimdallarchaeota archaeon | reverse complement strand
TGGTTTTTGTCACTTACTACATAGAGAAAACTAGTGGCATTATAATGTTTCATTTTTGGTATTTTTACTGGCCCAGAAATAGTTCCAGATTCAAGCATTTCAAGTTCTCCCATACCAAAAATGGTGAAAAGCAGAACCCCTAAAGCTAAAATAACAGTTTCTCGAACATGCTCATATTCACTAGGGATTTTTTCAATATAGATAGGATCAGTTCCCGAATCTCCAAATCTAAAGAAAGAAACAAAAATCTTATCCAAATCATACTTCGACTCTACTTTGGTTACTTTCTCTATTACATTCGGGATTTGGTTAAAGAATCTACCCCTCTTTACAATATAATCAGAAGCTCCTAGTTTCATTGCACTTACCGCAACTTCTTCAGATCCTTGACCTGTTATCATTATAACAGGTATCTCTGTTACTCGCCTGATTTCTTCAAGTATTTCTAAACCTGTTGTATTAACCAGCAAATAATCAAGCAATATCACATCTACATCATATTTCATATTTAATAAAAGAGCTAGAGTTTCTTCTTTTGTTGCAGTAATAAACACTTCTGCATCTGGATAAGACTTTAAAATATTTACTTTGATAAGAAAGGCAATATCATCATCATCTTCACAGAGAAGTATTTTCAGATTACTTGACATTAGAGATACTCCATACTTACGTGTAGTTACTTTTATTTTATAGTTGCTATTGTATCAATCACTCTAATAATCCATCTTCTTTCAAGGATTCAAGGATTTCAGAGATTTCGTCCTGTAATTGGTCTATTTTTTCGTCCTTGGCTTTTTTGGATTTCTGTGTTTTCCTTCTTTCTTCAACTACATCCTTTAGAGAACTACCATCTGGAAGATCAACAAGAGTTCCTCCAACTCTTGAAATTTCGTCACTAATTGTTTCTAATTGTGCTTCAGATTCCTCAAATACTTCTTTGTCAGGTAACATAGAAGATAAATCAGAAACTTTTGATTCTTCATCAGAAGGCTTTAAAGAACCAAGATCACTTAAACCCAGTTGATGTAATAGTTTAGATTCATCTAAATCTAGATCAGCTAAAGGTACTGATGTAAACTGATCAATAGTGGTTTGATCTGGACTAATAGGGGTTTCTTCAAAATGTAGAGCAGCAGTTTCTTTCTGTTTGCAGTGGTGATCTTCAGTTATTGGATGATGTTTCCCACAATATGGACAGACGGTTTCATGTAGTGTTTGAATGTGGACTCCTAAAGCTCTTTGATCATGGGTTACAAAACCACAGAACGAACACTTCAGTAGAGGTACGAAGTTTTCTGAAGCAACAAATTCATCAAAATTGGCATAGAGATACCACAATAGAGAAATTCTGACGACTTTAGAAGTTGACCAGCCTGTTTTTTTCTTAATAGACATCAAACTTTCTTGACTAATTTGATCTTTTAAACGAAAGGAAAGTTTTGCTTCTCGTTTTTTCTTTGACTCTTCTTCATAGCGTTTCATCAAAAGAACTTCCAATTTGATATAATCATTAAGTTCCTCTATGATGTTAATTCGACTTTTCATTTTTCTTACTCTTAATGCTAAATCATCAAGAGAAAGCGTTATAATCTGACTAGCTCCCCCGAATTGTTGTGATTGTTCCAAAACCGCATCTTTGAAATTTCTAGGAACATTTATTGTATAAACATTTGAAGCTCTATTTCCGCTTGTTTTTGGAGTCATTGTTCTCACTTTACACGTATTATTTGCGTATTATTATGTTATTCAGTATTATATTTTTTAAAGGTTTTGCCTCAACTAGGTTTTTTGTTTCGCAAGATATCTAGTGTTTAAACAAAAGTAATATTAGATGCCATCTAGATATTCATTTGAGAGTTAATGATGTTCATGCACTACATTAAACGAGAGTAATGCAATAAAAACGGGGAGCTGAAACTCTCTCTATTTTCCATCAACTGTTACATTAATCAGAATTCCTGCGCCTATACTTCCACTTACTATACAGTACTTTCTGAAAATATCTACACACTTGATATACTGAGCAGCTTCCTTACTTTCAACTTCTGGTTCTAAATTTACATCTATCTTGGATATTCTCCAAAAACCATCCTCGTTTCTTTTTCTTGTAAACTTTACTTTAGTTTTCAAGTTTGTGACAGCTAGCTTCTTCTTTGTGACACAAAATATAAGAGAGGCTGATAGACAATTCCCTACTGCAGCGGCTAGAAGCATGGATGCTGTTGGTCCAAGCCCCTCTCCACCTGGAATTTCATCTGATTCATCTAGAAGAAGATCAGGGATTGTACTTTTACCAAAATCTACTTCAAATTTGTAATTATCTTTTTTAATCATATTAATTTCATATTCAAAACTCTCTGTGTTAGACATCTCATATCACCTTAAAAACAATTAAAAGTCATTATCCTGAAATAAGTATATCATCTAGAACCTCTTCTAAATCTGGTCTATCTGGTGGATCATCTGATTTTTCAAATCCCCCTTCAGCTATAGCATCACTAAGGTCAAGATCTACTTTACCCCTTCTTCTTGTAGAACCTGGTACCACCATGGTTCCACTAAGATTTTCTATTTTATCATTGATTTCCATTACAAGATTTACCAATTTTGTAATTTGTTCATTACTAAAACCAGATACTGTAAGCAAATCTGTTTTAGCTTGTTCTTCAAAACTTGTAACAGATTCACTTGTTGCTACTGCAATGGTTTTTGAATCAGGTTCTATATCATTATCAATTATAGCTTTACGTTTTTCAGGAGTTGACATAGCTTTAGCGGCTTTGGCAGCTAGCGCTTCAGTTGGGAAAAGTTCAGTTAATTCCGTTAAAACTTGAGCTTGATTAGCTTCGTTAAGGAGAAATATTTTATCCTTTAAACCATCTCTTTCATCAATTATATCTTCAAATTCATTCTCCAAAGCATCATATTTATCTTTTACAAGTTTATTTTCTTGATTGAGAAGTTTGATTAATTTAATTAGTTTAGGTAAGCTACGAGCAAGTTCTGTTGCATTATTCTGCATCTCAGAATATCTTGCTGCAGAAACTAGTTTTACTCCTTTCTTATTTTGTTGTTTGAATTCTTCTTCTAAGCCCTCAACTCTTTTTTTAAGATCCCTATTTTGAAAAAGAAGTCTTTCAACAAGAAGTTTAACCTTCCTAAGTGCTTCAAGAAGAATTCTATTTCGTTCTTGTAGTTCCTTTACATCTGATTCAGTGAAACTTTTCTGACCTAGAATCTCATCAATATCCTCTTCTTCCTCGTCGTAAGATTGTTGGATTTTTTCCATGAGCTTATCTTCGGGATTTAGACCAGCAAAACGCATTTTCTATTCACAACGATACTATAATGATTCTGTACTTCCCCTTAAAAAAATTTGCTTATTGATAAAAATTGTTTGAAATAGTTTTCACACAAGTGGAAAATTTTATTTCCAGATTAAAATATGATACTTTATGACCGTCTCAGCGTATATATTCTTCATTGTGGATTTAGGAAAAACACAAGAAGTAGTGAATGCTCTAAGAGAAATCCCCAATATTGTTAATGTTGCAGTAGTTACTGGGGAATATGATATTGTAGCAAGAATTCTAGTTGAAGATTTAGAAGAATTATTCCATGTAACTACAGAAAAAATACATATGATTGAGGGAATTTCAGATACACAAACATCTGTAATTGAGAAAGAAGTTCTAAAAGAGTGAAATAAATGCCAGCTCCAGAAAATCGTCCAGTAAGTAGATTTAGAAAAAAGAGCACTTTCTATTTACTGTCATTAGCAAGTGGAATAATCACAAGTATCTATGTAGTCTTAGATGATTATGTAAATTTTGAAATGATTACAAACCCATTTGTTTTTGGAGCTTTTGAAATGGTTGTAGGTTTCATTGTCACTTTTTTAGTTGTATTAGCACTCCATATACCTGGAAAAGGTAGAACAAGGCTTGGAAGAAGATTCAACTTAGGATATAAGTTAGATGGAAACTTCCAGAAACTAAAGCTACCAACAGGAAAAATAGCTATTTATACACTGCTTGCAGGAATGTTTGCAACAGGGTCAACTATTCTCTATTTCTATCTAATGAGTAAAAATGGATCAGCTGTTATAATGCCTTTTAGTCAATTTGTGCTAATATACCTTTTAATAGGAGATGCAATTTCTGATAGAGAAAAACCGGTTATCGTTGAAATTCAATCAATTGCTATGATAGCTTTTGGTGTGCTAATTGCATCTATTTCAGGAATAGGTGGTGGTGGTTCCTTTACTGATTTCCTACTAAATATGTTTATGATTATAGGTCCATTTTCATTGTTTTCTGCACTCTATATTTTCTTCCAAAAGAAAGCTTTGACTACAAAGGATAAGCAAGGTAAATTGTATGATTCCATCAACTTAAGAGTTTGGACTATGTTGATAATAACTATTGGTCAAGTAATATCAGCTGCTCCAGCACTCTCAAAAGGGGGGTTTTCTGAAGTCAGCAATTCATGGAGAATAGCACTGACTCCAGTAATTTTTTCAATGTTATTGGCTTTTCTATCAATTGTTTTCTACACAAGAGCTCTTACAATGGGTAAGATGTCTATTGTCAGAGCTTTGAGTAGCGTTAGTGTTGTAACAACATTCCCCATTATTGGTATAGCTAGTATCTGGTTACCGAATATCTTTGGTTTTGGAGGAGAAAATCTTGTGCTTGATATTGTGCTGAAACTATCAGGTTCATTTCTAATATTAATCGGAGTTATTGCTTTAGCATTATCAGAAACCAAGAGTATACTTTTAGCGAAAGCAAAACAAGGATTTGCAATAAAAGTTGAAGAATTAACCAAAATAAAAGGAATAGAAAGTGTATCATTTATTACAGGACAATATGATCTGCTAATCAATATTAAGATGCGAAGCATAGGTAAAGCTTTCAGTTTAGTTGAAAAATCAATTGCAAAATTGCCTTGGATTGATGATGTAATAACATTTCAAATAATGAAAGAATATGAATAAAAAGAAAAGAGAACTGGATTATATATAACATTCTTTCAATTTCTTATAAGAAAACTCTAAATAGTTATTTGATTTGCTAAAAGATGAATTGTAATGGAAGTTTTCGATATTCATAGTAAAAAGGGGGAAAAGGTTTTTGGTTATATTGACATGTTGGAGTATCCACATGGAACAAAAGAGAGATTGCCAATTTGCTTGATTGAAGGCTTAGAAGAAGGTCCTACTTTCCTTTTAACTGGTAATATTCATGGAAATGAACTTCATGGTTTGGTAACTCTTCAGGAAATAATTCAAGAAGTAGATCCTACACAAGTTAAAGGAACATTAATAATAATACCATCGTTGAATCCTGCTGGGTTGTTGGTAATGACTCGAACACCACTTTATGTGAGTACAGATCCTAACAGACTATGGCCTGACCCAAAACCCAAGAAGAAACCTCAGTTAAAGTATGAAGATATTTATGATGAAAATCTTGACCCAGAAAAACATCCAAACATCCAAGAGAAGTTTTACACTAAATTTGCAAAAATATTTGATCAAGCAGATTATTTCATTGATCTCCATTGTCATGCTATACGTTCTTTACCATACTCATACCTAGACCGAGTATATTACGATGAAAAAGACAAAAATCAGAAGGAAGAATCACAAAAACTATTTGATAAGACAAAAAAACTAGTTGAAGCATTTGGTTTTACTTTAGTGTTGGAGAGACCACCTAAATATTATTTCAAGGAAAATCTGCAAAGGTCTACTACTGGTAGCTTTGTAAATAAGTATCGGAAACCAGGATTTACCGTTGAATTGGGAGCTTCTGGCTATGTAGAGACAGACATTGTAGCCAGTGCCAAAATTGGTATCTGGAATGTATTAAAATATACTGGTATGATTGAAGGAGATTTAGTGAAAGTAACTGATTTTCCAGTGTTAGATGAAAAAATGTGGCGAGAGATTTTGATTAGAACTTCACATTCTGGTTTCTTTATTCCTCTTGTGAAAGCTGGAGAAATCGTTGAAAAAGGAATCCCAATTTTTGAAGTTAGGGATATTTTTGGTAAGATCAAAGAAACCATTGTAGCACCAGATTATGGAGCAATTATAGGAATGTGGGATGACATCAGATGTTATCCAAATCAGGAAATTGCTGTTTTCTTAGTTGATAACACAATAGACCTTATTTTACCTTGGGAATACGAGAAAAAAGAAGAGAAAAAGGAGTAGAAATATTTCTAATCTTCTTCTATTTCCATTGTTATTACTTTATAGTCAGGTAATTTACTCTTGAATTCTTCAATGAATGAAAGTTCCCCTATTCCACGCCCTATGTGCATAGGAATGATAATTTCAGCATCTATTGCCTTAGCTGCTTCAACAGCTTCATCAACATCCATCACATATATTCCTGAAATAGGTACTAAAGCAATAGTTGGTTTTAAACCATCCATCTCAGGAATTTTATCTGCATCTCCTGCATGATAAACAGTGATGCCATCAATATCCAAAATTGGACCAATATGTCCAGATTCTTTGGGATGGAAAGGAGTTTTTGTTTCTGGATCTCTAAACCTATGAATATTATAAGCAGCAATAGCAGAAATCTTAATTCCTTCAATTTCTAGAGAATCACCTGGGTTTAACTCCTTCATTTCTTTCTTCTGAGCAATTTTCTCTTCAAATATCTCTTGAACAATTGATGGCCCAAGTAGGATTGTTTCGCCTGTTGAGACTTGGTTGATTGCTTCAGGATTGCAATGATCAAAGTGTTCATGACTACTAATCACGATATCAGCTTTAGGTAGATCAGTTTTACCTAACATATATGGATCAATATAGATATTTTTCCCCTTTGCTTTAATCAAAAAAGCATCATGTCCTAACCAATGAATTTTGATTCCTTCATACTCAAACATAGTAATCGATTAAAAGGAAAAATAGACATATATAAAGGTTCTATCAAAAGAAGAAAAGAAGAAAAATACTAGTATACTCTCTTTTCATCAACAAAGACGAATATTTCTTCAGGAACTATATGAGCTTTAATTTTATCCCCTACAGCCAGTTTAGCATATTCTTCAGTACGTTCAATAACATCAACCAGAAGAATTGTACCATCGTCTAATAATCCTGTTAATTTTACTTCAGTTCCAAGATATTCGATTGTGTTGATTTCGATTTCAATAGTATTTTCAGATTCCTTATTCAACAGAATATTCTCGGGTCTAATAACAAGGTCAACTTTTGTACCAGCTGGTAGGGTCTCTTTAGTAGTAATCAAAAGCTGATCACCACCCTCAAGCTCAACAACATTAGCTTTTGTCACTTTTCCTGAAACTGTACTTGAACTTCCAACAAATTGTGCAACAAATAATGACTTAGGATCTGTGAAAACATCTAAAGGAGTTCCATATTGTTCAATAAAACCAATATTCATAACTGCAATCCTATCACTAATTGCAAGAGCTTCTGCTTGGTCATGAGTCACATACACTGCAGTCATACCAATTTTTTTGATGATTGAACGAATTTCAGTTCTTAATTCCTTTCTCAGTTTAGCATCAAGATTACTCAAAGGTTCATCACATAAGAGAATAGCAGGTTCTACGACGATACTTCTAGCAAGAGCGATACGTTGTTGTTGTCCTCCAGAAAGCTCTGTTGGATGTTTTTCAGCTTGATCTGCAAGTTGAACTAAATCTAACACTTCTTCTACTTTTTCCTTTCTGAAGTGGAATGCTGGATCCAAAGCAGCTTTTGCATCTAGATAGTTTACTCTTCTGTTAATCCAGAAATAAGGTTTTGTCATCCAGAAGAAATTAAGTAAAGGATTTTTTCTAATCTTAGTTCTTTCATATTTAGTCTTTCTTCTTGGAATCCACTCTGGAAGCTCTTTGATGATATTTTCATAATGAAATCTAATTGTTGCTTGTAAAGCCCCTAGTAAGAATTTCGATTGTCGGTAGATTGAATTTAGACTATATTTCAATTTGAATATGGATATATCTTCTGGAATTTTGAAAACTGGAAGAATATCTTCGATGGTAAAGTGCCAAATTTCTTGTGGATTTTTACCAACAACAAGCTCCTTCAAGTTTTCTGCAGCCTGAGCTAATTCTTCAGAGGCCCCATAATTATTGAAAGAAACTTCTTCTATGACTCCTTTGGGATTGACATCTGCAATATAAACGATTTGCTTTTTTAATCGAAGCTTTAAACCATATTCAACATTCTTAAAAATAGTTAAATGCGGCCACAATGCGTAATTTTGGAAAATCATGGCAGTATTGCGATTTTGTGGCGGGAGATAAGTTATTTCTTTATCTCCAAGATAAATTTGTCCTTCAAAGGGTTCAACAAAACCAGCGAGAGCTCTTAGAAGTGTAGATTTTCCACATCCAGAAGGCCCCAACAGGGTAGTTATTTCTCCATCGTGAATGTTCAGAGTTATATTGTCTATAGCAACAAAATCATCATAAGCAATACTCACTTTATCATACTTAACAGAAACCATATTTCTCAACACTTTATGACTTGAGAATGAATAATAGGGATAAATATAAAAAGCTTTTCTGAACTCCTTTTTTCTCTTGGTTTTTAGAATTCATCCCGAAAGATTTTTGATTTCGGAAAAACTATACTTTTGTCATGGTTTATCTTTCAGAAGAAATTTTCTTTCTTAAAGGTAAAAATGCAACAAGCTTTGCAAGGGGAATCGGTGCTCCAAATACAGTTTTTGTGAAGGGAGATTCCGAAACTTTAATTATTGACCCAGGCGTCTGGACGTATCAATATAAGAAATTGAGGATGCTCTCAAAGAGAAAAATTGTTGATGTTCAGGATATTAAGAAAGTATGCTTGACACATCATCATTGGGATCATTCCAATCTCTCAGCTTTTTTTCAAAAGAAGAATAATGCTGAGATTTATGCTCATGAGCATGCTAAAGCACCTCTTGAAGACAAGAAGATAATGTTTGAACATTTCTTCTCAGGATATGAGATTTTGCATAAAGAGATGATGAATTATCCTCTCATTGGAGCTAAAATTGTACTTTATTTAATGTGGGGTAAATTTGAGAATGTTTGTGTCAATCATATCTTAAAAGAAGGAGATAAACTTGATTTTGACATTCCTATAGAGATTATCGAATTGCCTAGTCACACACCTTGTTGTGTTGGATACTATTTTCCAAAGGACAAGATGTTAGCCATTGGTGATCTTATGGATTTAGATACTGGAATAGGTATGGATATGAATAATCCCTTTTCAGATTACGATAATGCTCTAAAATCTGCAAAAAAATTATTAACTTATGATATCGATATTCTTATCCCTGGTCATGGCCCAATAGTAGAGGGGAAGAACAACATCCATGAATTGGTTTCTAATAGGATTAATAAATCTGAGGAAATAAGAAGAAACATTGTAGATTTGCTAAAAACTAAGGAATACTCCTTAAGTAAACTAATTCAAGATTTATTTGGTACAAGAAGTACAATTAATTATCTTCTTAACAAGCATTTAATCTACTGCTATTTGATTAATATCTACAAGAAAGAGGGAATAGAACTAAGGGAGAGGAGAAGGAAAACCTTCATGAAAATGAGCTAAATTTGAAGTTTTAGATATCAAAGGGAAAAAATAAAAAGGGAGGGTTAATATGACCATTGATAATGAGAGGTGCCAATATGGCAAAGAGACATCCAACAAAATTTTTGAAAGAAGAATACAAACAAATCCAAAAAGAAGGTCGTGAATGGGTACACAGATCATTGGAAACCCCTTCAGAAACTCAAGTTAAGGTAGATGGTAAAGAATTATTGATGCTATGTTCTAATAACTACTTAAATCTAGCAAATCATCCACATTTAAGGAAAAGAGCTATGGAAGCAGTTGAGAAATATGGTGCTGGTTCTGGTTCAGTTAGAGCAATAGCTGGAAATATGGCAATTCATGAAGAATGGGAGCGAAAACATGCTGATTTCAAAGAACAAGAAGCTTCAATGGTATGGATGAGTGGATTCATAGCAAATGAAGGTGCAATACCAACACTTGTGAGGAAAGGAGATTTCATTATTTCTGACCAACTAAATCATGGCTCAATTATTGATGGGGTTCGTTTGACTAAAACAGTTAGAACAATTTACGATCATTGTGATATGGGCAGTTTAGAAGAGAGATTAAAAGAAGCAGATGCAGCAGATCCAAATGGAGAAAAGAGAATCTTAGTTATCACTGATGGTGTGTTTTCAATGGATGGAGACATGTCACCATTAGATGAAGTACAGAAACTAAGTGAAGAATATGGTGCCATGATATTCGTTGATGACGCACATGGAGACGGTGTTTTAGGGCGAAATAAAAAGGGTAAAGGTATCGTTGATCACTTTGATCTTCAAGGTGATGTTCAAGTTGAAATGAATACTTACTCTAAGGCTATGGGTGTTGTTGGTGGAGCTATCGTTGGTTCTAAAAACTTAGTCAATTTCCTTCGAAACACTGGTCGCTCTTATCTTCTTAGTGGTTCACAACCTCCAGCAGTTGCTGGTGCAGCTCTTGGTTCTTTAGAAGTTCTAGATCCTAAATCACCTTTCCATGAACCTGTAGTAGAAAAACTCCTAGATAACTGTGATTACTTCAAGAGTAAAATCGTTGACATGGGTTATGGACATGACATAACAGTTGCTTCATCTAAATGTCCAACTGCTATTGTGCCTATAATCTGTGGAGAAAATGAAGTTGCTAAAAAGCTAAGTGACAAACTCATGGATGAAGGTATATTTGCCTTACCAATAGTCTTTCCAATGGTTCCTCGAGATACAGCTAGAATTCGTGTCATGATGAACGCTGGTCTAACTAAAGAAGATTTAGACTTTGCTTTGATGAAATTTGAAGACTTAGGAAGAGAATTGAAAATATTCTAACATTTTTCTCTTCATTCATTTTTCTTATCTTTTTTTTATTTTACTTCCTTCTTCATATTTGATTCACAATTTTTAAAAGCACCCTATTTCATTCATTTTGTAGTTTAAAGAAGGTCACTACATTGACAAAAGAGAAAGCAGGATTTTTCTCTACGGAAAGAGGAAAAAGATTCATTAAATTCGCAATCATAGGAACTATTGGCTGGGGATTGAACTTTCTTCTGTTATATCTCTTTGATATGCTGTTGGGAATTACTTTTTTAAAGGATATTGACATATCAATATGGGTATTTGCCATTAATCAAGGTGTTGTAGCATCTCTGCTTTCCATGGCTGTTGTTTTTGTTTTTACTTTCATTATGAACAAAATATGGACTTTTAAAGATCAAGGCAAAGAATTCCAACCAAGTACTCTCTTTCAGTTTTTTCAATTCACCCTAATTGGGTTTGTAGGATATGCGATTTATACAGGAATTATGATGGGTCTTCATGGGTCATTGCTCTGGAATAAGTACTTGGTAATGACAATTGCATTTTATGCTGGTTTAATCAGTAACTTTATCTGGAATGATATCTGGACTTTCAATCCTAAATTTATAGAAAAGAGAATGAAAAGAAGGAAAAACAAAAACAAAAAAAATCAGGAATTGAATCAGATTAATCTTGAATGAGAATCATGCTTTATTTTCTTCTTTGTGCTTTCTTACCAGTTTTGTTA
>JAGLXK010000372.1 GCA_023132955.1 Candidatus Heimdallarchaeota archaeon | reverse complement strand
CTATGGATCTGTTGTAGAGATTAACCTTGTTTCCTTTACTTGCTAGATAACCTGCAATTGCTTGTCCTCCACATCCAGCTCCTATTATGGCAATATTCACCAAATCACCCACTTAACATTATGTAAGAGGGGTGATTTTATTCTACACACTATTTTTCTCGTAATAAAGTAGTTTTGATAAACTAATTCCAAGTTAGAGTTGTTTTTTACGCATTTTGTTTCTTTATACATTTTTTTTCACCTAATTGTTTTCTAGTATTGTAGCATTGACTTAGTAAGAATCTTTCTTGAAGTTTCGTTGTTTTAAACGTTCTAAGTAAATAGAGTAGTTTTCAATATTTAATATCAGAAACGAAGTCAATTTTCGTTAGTAATACCATTATTCTTCATAATCGAGCATTACAGTTAGTCAATCATATAACTATTCATATCTTTAAATAGTTATTCTTTTATTATCCTATATCTTAATAAGTTCTTATAATAATTATTAAGTAATATTGTGATGAATCTATGATTAATTAAAGCAAAGTATAATTAATCTGTTGTTTTCAATAGTAATTACTATAAAAGAAAGCTTAAATGATGATATTTTCCTTTGTTTAATCGGAAATAGTCTTTTAAAATACCAATCTATTTTATACATAACTAATTAATTGCTTGAGTTGATTGAGATGAGACCTACTATCAATATTCTTGAAGAAGAAATAAAGGAAAAAGTTGTAATAGAAGCAATGGAAATACTAGAAGAGCTCGGTTTTTTTGTTGAAAATGATGAAGCAATACAAATCCTACAAAATGAAGGATTAAATGTTGACACAATTAACAGACGAGTAAAAATCCCTCCAGATTTTATTAAGAAATCATTAAAAACTGCTCCCTCATCAGTTCCTCTTTATGATAGAGAAGGAAATTTGGTTACTAAATTAGAGGGAGACAATATCTGTTTTGATCCTGGTTCAGCAGCACTTAATGTATTAGATCCAGAAACTAATGAAATTCGATCCGCGGTTACAAAGGATTTTGTTAATTTCACTAAGGTTGTTGATCAACTTGAACACATACATGCTCAAAGTACAGCTATAATTTGTTCAGATGTACCAGAAGAAATAGGTGATAGATATAGACTGTTAATTTCATTGATTTACTCCAACAAACCAATTGTAACTGGAACTTTTGCAAAGGAATCATTTGAAGTAATGAAAGATATGTTAGTAGCCATACGAGGAAGTGAGGATGAACTCAGAAGAAAACCTCTAGCTATTTTTGATGCTTGTCCGTCTCCCCCTCTTAAGTGGAGCGATCTAACTTGTCAAAGCATAATTGATTGTGCAAAATATGGTATTCCTTCAGAATTTGTATCCATGCCTATGACAGGAGCTAATGCTCCAGTTACTATTCTTGGAGCAATTGTTCAACATGCAGCTGAAACCTTAGCTGGATTAGTGATAACTCAACTTGTCTCGCCAGGTGCGCCAGTTATCTGGGGGGGCTCTCCCGCAGTTTTCGATATGAAAAAGGCAACAACGCCGATGGGTTCAATCGATACAATGATACTAGATTTAGGGTATGTAGAGATTGGTAAATATCTCAATCTACCAACTCATACATACTTAGGCATGTCAGATACAAAAATCCTTGATACGCAAACAGGAATTGAATCAGGTATGGGGGCACTTCTAGCTGGAATAAAAGGAGTAAACATGATTTCTGGTGCAGGTATGATTGATTTTGAAACAACACAAAGTATCCAGAAAGTTGTTATTGACAATCAGATGTGCGGAATGATTTACAAGTTCAACAAAGGAATTATTCAAAGAGATGAGCCCATTGCAAAAAATCTTCTTATTGATCTGGAAGAAAAAGGACATTTACTTTCACATGATCACACATTAAAGTGGTTCAGGGAAGAGCAATTCATTCCTAGTCAGATTATCGATCGTTCAACTAACGAGGAGTGGATAAATAAGGGGAGAAAGTCAGTTAACCAAAGGGCTAAAGAGGAAGTAGATACACTTCTGAAAAAATACCCAGACCCTTCATTGGATAAAGACATAACTGCAAACATAATAGAAATAATGAGATACAAAAAGATAGATTTTCACAAATTACTTGATTTGTAAATACTATTTGCTAGTTAAAGTATCTTATACTATCAATTTCTTTAACTCTTCAGCAAGTTCTCCAGCCCAATTTAACCAAGGATTTTCAGTTGAATACAAAGCAAGTTGCATGAATTTGTTACAAACTACATTGATGAAATCTTGCATCTCATTACTTTTAACTTCATATACTGTTCGAGTTCTCCCAGCAAAAGAACCTTTAGGAATAAGACCAAAGGAAAGATTCTCAAAAAAATTCTCTTTAGTTAGGTTACCAAATATTGATCTATCCCAAATTTGATTACAAATTGTATCATCTTGTTTATTATACCAACTGTTGAATATTTCAAACAAATCATTAAAAACTTGGTTGATATTCCATCCAAGTCGTTCTAGTAACCACCCAGCTTCAAATTCATTCAAAGAAATCTTAATTGAAGGATTCTTCTGGAGAGCTTTAGCATTGTTTAATCTTTTCAGCCAATCGTTGTGCATCTCCAAAATTCTAGATTTACCTTTCTTACTTAACCAAGGAGCTTCTAAGAGCTGTTCTTTAATTATGTCTAAAGATTTCTCATTTCTTGCATTAATTTGAAATAAATAATAAGCAGGACCATTTTCTTTCCTTTTTAAAATTGATACAAAATAATTAGCATATTCCCTCTTAATTGTGTATTCTAGATGTCGTCCTTTATGTCTCAATCTGTAGAGATCTTCTTGTCCTTCAATTGTAAAAATCCTTTTTGATTGTTTATCATTTGGGAGTTTCTTAATGAGAGTAATGAAACAAGGAACAGAATCTTTTTTCACGAATGTTTTTGTATCAAACCAGTCAGCTCTAATAAGATTCATTCTATCTATTTTTCTATATCCAGATTCTTTACTTGTAGTGAATGTTTCATCTACAGTAGTGTGACCTTTGTTTCTTGTATCACCACTAAACAACAAATAAGATTCATTAAAGATATCATTTTTTCTCAATAAATTGTTAATTTCGAATACTGGACCTGATAGTGGGGAGTATTTTTCTAGATTTTTATTAATTAGTTCTTGTGCTATCAGCTTATTCTTAAAACTATACGAACCATCTGCAAAGAAGGTTCTAGTAGGTATTTCACCATAACCTTCAAAATAACTTTTGGTATATTTATCAGCATCTCCAAATATATCTTCTATAATGATGGGTTCATCAGTTTTTAGAAGTCTATTTGTAAATTTCTTATATGTTGTGCGAAACCATTCAGAATTTTGCATTTCAGCATCCTTGGTAGTATTTCCAGTTCTAAAAGTATAATAGAACACACTATCTAATCCTAAAATATGAGCTTCACCTCTAGACTTATTGAGATTAGGATGAAATTGATAGGTATTTTTTGTTTTTGAGAGTTGTTGAGGAT
>JAGLXK010000371.1 GCA_023132955.1 Candidatus Heimdallarchaeota archaeon | reverse complement strand
GAAGATGAAGGGATTAATTTTTGATTTCAGAAAACTAAACTATTAATTCAGCAAAAGGTTCTTATTTGTCTAATTATATCTAACTTAAAATGGATGCAACTGAATATACTAAAAAACTCGAACTGCTCTCAGAAGAAAGATGGCAACTGGAAAACAAAGCAGTAGAAGTATATCTTACCGAACGAAGGGAATTTACTAGATCACTAGAATTATTCGATCAAATTGATAAATCAGAATTAGCAACTAGAGATGAAATCTACAAATTAATTCAACTATTTATAGAAATTGTATCTATCGAGATGTTGCTTAGAAATAATTATGGTAGAGCTAAGGAGGACTTTTCCACTAGAGGAGCTTGGTTACTTGCTACTTGTGAAGAACAATTAGATACTATTCAAAATCATTTAGGAACATTGTATACACTCAGGAATTTCATTACACATTCACTTTTTTTACCAGTGAAATCTGAAAACTTTGCTCGATATTTTGATGCGAGTATAGATAAAGCTCTTTTGAATGCTAATTCCTATCATCGTTTAGTTTTATTAAGATTTATAGACAAAAAGAGAACTATTCTTGATAAAGAAATTCTGATTAAGATATTATTGAATGCTAAATTAAAATGGAGATTAGATATACCTGAATCGCGCTATGAAGTACTAATATCAAAATTACTAACAGAAACAACTAAAATAAAATCAAAAAAGAGAAAGGAATTTAGTTTAAATCTCCCAGAAGAAGATGACTGCTTTGTCTGGGGAGTAAATTCTTATGGTGGTTTCGTAAAACCAACTCATAAAATTACAGGTATAGAAACTCAGTTTTATAATGATAATGTAGCGATTATACCCGATATTGAAATTGGGAACAATTTCATTAAAGAAATAAACGATAATGTTAGAGAGATTTATCTAAAGGATTATAAAAGCGTTAAAATCATCTCAAAAACTCACCATTCAATTTTATTCTTTCTAGGGTATAAATTTTACAAAACTGATGAAGTTGAAATTTCAATGGACTTTGAAGGAGATACTATTTTCATCAAACCTCTAAAGGAAAATATTAAATTTGAAGACTATTGGACACTTCTAGCAAATCATGTTAAGGAAACTGATCCAGAAATAATGATTATTCTCAATGTAAATGGGTATGTAGATAAAGTTCTAGATTATGACCTAAAGCGGTTAGGAATATCTAAAATGCCAAGATTGGTTTTAGATTATAAATGTGGAAAATCTAAGATAAAACCTAATAGTTTGTGTTTCGAAAATGGAGAAGAAATAAAACATGCTTGCAGATCTTTAGATCTTTTTTTAGCACATAATAAAGACCTTAGATCAATAAAGAGAATTCATTTGTTTTCTGAATCAAGAGGAGTAATGATGTTCCTACTAGGTATACACATGCGTCTTCAAAAAAAAGATGTTATACTGTATGAATTGGGATATACTGAGGATGATGTTATTGAAAGACATTATTACAAAGTATTAGAATGTGGATACAAAAAATAATATTGGTTACAAGTTCAACTCTTGTATAATTCTTGCTACAATATCTTTAGGGTTTTTTTCTTCAGTTTTTATTAGTAAATCCATTTCAGAGTAATTGATAGAAC
>JAGLXK010000370.1 GCA_023132955.1 Candidatus Heimdallarchaeota archaeon | reverse complement strand
TATACTGTAATGTTGCTAAAGCTGTATCCGACTTATGATATTTTGGATGAATTTCTGGATTAGTGAGTGGAACAAAAACCACTGGACTTTTTGCAACAAATCTAGCATAAGGGTGAATTTCTGAAAGTTTCTTTCGAACCTGTTCATCTTTTACAATAAGAAATTCCCAAGGTTGTTTATTTGATGCAGAAGGAGCCCACTGTGCAGCTTCTAAGCATTTCTGAATCTTTTCTTCTTCTATCTTCTGATCTTTATATTTCCTTATACTTCTTCGAGATTTCAAAAGATTTAATGAGTCATTCATTTTTTTCTCCTTCTTAAAACTGGAGTTTGTTTTTAAAAATGTATTTCACAATTCTATATTATTGTTACTTTGTGAGTTGTTAATTAATAGGAAAAAAGAGTACTGAAAACTGAAAAAGCTAATCTTTTTTTGGGAAATGTATTTCAACACCAAAATTATAAGTAAAGAAAAAATCAAAGCACTACTTTTATATCTATTTTAATACAATATAACCTTTGATAGAGTTGATTAGAAGAAAGCCCTTACAAATCACAACTTTTGAAAATATTCAACAAGCACAGAAATATTCAGAAAAAACTGCTAAACGATTAGAGAAAATTAGTAAGAGTTTTGCCCATATGATTAAAAGGATGGGAGTAACTTCAGGCAAGGTTCTTGATATTGGTACTGGTTCTGGTACCTTAGCAGTTGGACTATGTAAAGAGCTTCCCAATGTCAGTGCTATTGGATTAGACATATCTAACTTGATACTAGATATTGCTCAAGAAAATGCTGAAAAGAACAATTTGTCATCAAGAGTTACTTTCATTGAAGGTAATGCTGAAGATATGCCTTTTGAAGATAATACATTTGATTTGATTGTTAGTAGTAACACTCTTCATTTAATTGAAAATCCTTTGAAAATGTTTAATGAAATGGATAGAGTTCTGAAAGATGAAGGAAAGTTCTTTATTAGCGATTTCAAAAGGAGTTTTTTTAGTTTAATATCAGGACATATAAGATCTGCATATAAACCTAAGGAAATAGAGAAAATCCTTAATAAATCCCAATTAAAAAAATGGAAAATTCAAAATTATTTCTTCTGGATGAATATTCTATCTGAAGGTGATTGAAGGTTGATTTTTGGAATAAAGATTTAAATGTATGATTTACCTCTTAATTGATTCGTTTGAAGATAACTATAGTTTATGATAATACTTCTTATTTGAAGGGTTTAAAAGCTGATTGGGGTTTCTCTTGTTTCATAGAATACAAAGGAACTAACATTCTTTTTGATACTGGAACTAAGAAGGAAATTCTTCTATATAATATGAATAAGCTCAACATTAATCCTGCTAGTGCTGATATTATTTTCATTTCCCACAGTCATAGAGATCATATGGGTGGTCTTTCTGCAATTCTTGAAAGCAACAAAAAAGCTAAGATTTATGTTCCTATTGATATACCTAAATCATTAGATCCTGCTAGAACTTACAAGCTAGATGAGCCAACAAAATTAACTGATCATATCATTACTTCTGGTCTTCTAACATGTGAAGAAAGGAAAGGATTAGTTGAGCAATCTCTCTTCTTTAGAAGTAATAAAGGATTAGTTATTATTGCAGGTTGTTCACATCCTGGTGTTAAGAAGATACTTGAAAAGAGTAAAGAGTTTGGAAACCCCATTGCTCTGATTGGAGGACTGCATGGATTTAGAGAGTTTGAATTATTAAAAGAATTAGATTTAGTATGTCCTACTCACTGTACAAGATATATCAAAGAAATTCGAAAACTATTTCCTAGTAAATATATAGAGGGTGGTGTTGGACAAGTTATTAATATCTAATCAGAATATTCCAAGAGATTTATTTTAAATTTAAAGTTCATACAACCAGCAGAACTTGTTCAAATTTAAGTC
>JAGLXK010000037.1 GCA_023132955.1 Candidatus Heimdallarchaeota archaeon | reverse complement strand
TAACATAACCTTTTCTTCTTTGTACTGGGTTGGTCATAACATAAGCAATTCCAGCACAGTCAAACAGTTTTTCTCTTATGAACATTTGAAATTTATATGAACCAGCAGCTGCTAGAAGAGTATTTTCTTCAAAAGCTCCTAACATTTTCAACTCTTGAATACCAGCAAAGAATTTTTCCATTTCTTTAGCTGGTTCATGGAAGCATAATACAGCTAACTTGACAGCTTGGTTTATATCTTCTGTATCTTTGAACTCTCTAATCATCATAGTTCATGCAAACTTCAAGAAAAGTGCTATATCAATTTAATGATTAAATACAATAAAGAAAAAAAAAGAGAGAATATTAAAATCAGTTTTTATGAACATTTGTATGATAAAAAACTATTTCTAAATAACAACGAATTTCTGAATTACCTAATTATTTCTATTCTTGAGATGTAAATGAGAATAAAAAGAAATTCCAACCAATAATATTGATATAAAAATCAAATTTGAGAAATTTGTAGTAGTAGGTTCTGGACATCCTGGATAATGATATGGGTTGTTAGGATCAGTACCATAAGCTAATTCATAGTTGTCAGTATATCCATCATCATCACTGTCTTTGTCATTGGGATCTGTTAAATATATCTCAATTTCATCAGAATCAATAAGCGTATCTCCATCTGAATCATCCATTGTAGCGTCTGTAAATGTTATAAAAATCTCTTGAAAATCACTCAATCTATCAGAATCTGTATCGTTAGACAAAGGATTTGTGCGATATTTATATTCTTCATAATTCAACAATCCGTCTTCATCAGCGTCCTCAAAGCTGTCATCGTATGTGGAATTGAGACCAACTATATCCTCCCACCTATCTGGAAGCATATCAAAATCATTATCAATCTCAGATTCAGGAACCATGGGATAAAAATCTGTGTATCTAGATTTGCCAGCAATTTTATAATAGCCATAGCCTATCCAATTAGACCAAAAGTTTCCTTCTCTTGATTCATCTTCATACCAATAATTCTGTCCTTTTTCAATATGCTTCATATCATATGCTTGTGAAATCAGACCATTCCCATTATTAAGAAATGAATTGTGATGTATTAGACAACCTTGGCTATGTATTATTGAGATCCCATATTGTTCATTGCAAGATAAAACGTTATTCTTAACAGAAGTATTCACACAAGATCTAAGGTTTATTCCATCTTTATTTCCAAAACAAAAATTGTTTGAAATTATTGTATCTTTATCTGCGTAAGCAACTTCTATTCCTTTGTAGTTGTACATGCAGATATTTTCTTTAATTGTTGAATTATATCCTAAATAGCTTAAAACACTTATCCCTTCATAATTATCTGAGCACGTGTTATTTGAAATTAGAATATCTATACAATCGTAGATATTTATTCCTGTTCCGCAGCCTGAACAGAAATTGTATTGTACAATCGGTGTATTTGAATCTCTTACATTTATTCCTTGACCATTGTTGATAGCTGTAACATTTTTGATTATTGGATCTAAAGATGATTGAACATATATGCCATAATCACAATTAACAGCTGTAATATTCTTTATAATTGAAAATGGAGAATATATGATCTCAATACCAAAATCATTATTTTTGAAACTACAATTAGCTATTGTTAAATTGGTACAAGAACGTGCATATATTCCATTATAAGTTTTGTAGAAAATTTTGTTACTAATTGTTACATTACTGCAAAGAATTAAAATAATTTGACTATAATTTTCTGCAATTATGTAATCATTATAATCCTCTAAAATCAAGATCGGTTTTCCATTTAGCGTATTATTCTTAAAAATGAATGTTGCAAAATCAGTAAAACCTATATCAGAAACTGGTATTCCTCTGCCTTCTATAGTATTATTATTAAATTCAATGAATTGAGAACCATAAATATCCAAATTAGTACCCTTTGCCATTAAATTGGAAGAAAAATTCATCCTTGAACTAAACCCTATTGTTAATTCAATACTATGCGAGGTATTCAAAGAATTTTCATGAATTTTGGAAAATGTACCATAATAAAAATCTAGATTTAATGAACTGCTTGCTATTTTATTATTCTCAATAATGCAATGATGTGAAAAGCGGAATGAAATTCTAAAATAATAATTGCTTGTAATCGAGTTATTAGAAAAAATAGTAAACGGACTGTCTTCTACAGTGATGTACGAACTTCCTTGTTCATGGAAGATGTTGTCCTCAATCCTACAATAATCTGCATTTTCGATTCGCAAATTATAAGTTAAGTTTTTAAAATAATTGTTTTTAATTATAGTAGTATTTGGTGCAATATTGATTAAGTAAATTCCATAAAATGCATTAGAAATGGAGCATTTACTAACTCTAAAAGAAACAGTTGTGCTAGTAATGTAAATCCCATATCTTTTAGTTTCATTTATTTCAAGGTCTTTGATTATATATGGATCTTCGTTCGTACCATTTCCTGGAAACCCTAAAGATAGGAAGTCATCATCTGAATCTATAATTATCAATGCATCAATTTCATCTACAGAATTGACATCATTAGTAATAACATTAACTGAAAAAAAAACTATTAAAAGAATAAACAAGCTTCTTACTAAAAAAGTAGTCTTTCCATTTCTTTTTAGTCCAGTCATTAAACTCGTAAACGTTCCTTAAACGCACTTATATACTTTCTTACAAAGATAATTGAAAAGACTAATTTATTCAATATTTCTGTTACATTACGAGTGTCGAACAAAGTTTTTAAAGAAGCTTAGAAGAGATTTTAACATGATAACTATTGATGTTCTTTGGGCAGTAGGAATAGGTTATCTTTTAGGTTCAATTCCAATTGCTTGGATTATTGTTAAATTATGGTTAAGAATAGACATACGTACTGTTGGTTCCAAAAATGTTGGTGGAAGAAACGTAATTCGAGCATTTCAAGCAGAAGGAAAACCAAAAGGATTAGCTTATACTGTTGGAATTATAGAAGCTATACTTGATATGTTAAAGGGTTTCTTTGCCATGTGG
>JAGLXK010000369.1 GCA_023132955.1 Candidatus Heimdallarchaeota archaeon | reverse complement strand
CTCTTTTGAGCTTATTCAACTCCTTGCGGAGTGCCTTAATCTTTCGATCCAACATTAAACTTACTTCTTGTTCATACATTTCTTTACACCTCAAATGTTTGCAAATCTCCTCAGGTTCAGATTAGAGTAGAAGCTAATAGTTGCAGTCAAGTATTGTTCATAGATATCCAACTTCTTGTTGGAATATCGGTTAGAGAGAGTTTTCATGAGCTTATTGAGATCCTCGTAAAGTCTTCGAACCTCGGGATCCAGCAGTTTTTTTATTTCGTTTGTTTTCATTTTTCATACCTCAGGATTTTTGTTCTAAGATGTAATCATGGTGAGCACATATATAAACCACGTTGTAAGGACATATATGTCCTCAATATGAGCGCATATAAGTCGCTTTTGCTGAATACATCAGAAAGAAGAAATCAAGAGCAAGTTCCGTCAAAATCATTTTCCCATCAATTTAAGTATAGAATAATGTTGAGGTAAAAATTTCCTCTTTGTCTCTTCTTTTTGATTACATACGACACCTTTCGGCAATTTCTTCCAATAGGTATAAGTATATATACTTGTTTCTTCAATGATTACACACGGAGGTATTTTCATGCCTGATGTCAAAGATGCTGAAAAAACTCAAATCAGATATATTGCCCGACGTTTTACTCAAGACCTTTTAGATGCTCCTTTAAGTTCTGGTTTGTCTATCTACAGTGAAACTCTTGACAAACTCTATCGTCGTTCTGCTCGTTGGAAGATCTGTCTCAAGTGCGGTACTATCGATGCCAAGGAATCTCTTGATGAAAAATCTCATTCTTGTGCCTCTGGTATTGGCAAGCTTCCTGTTATTATTTCTACTAGCTGGGTTGTTCTCAAAGACTTCTTCCTTTCTGACAAATACATTAAGGTTTTAGAAAAAATCGGTGTCAAACCCCCCACTCAACCTACTCCTGTTACAACTGAGACTAAAGAGGAACTAGCTGTCTCCGCTCAATCTGATAAAGTTAAAGCCAGCAATACAGTAAAATAATTTCCTGTTATTTTGATGCATCATTTCCTTTTTTTAGGTGGTATATCAACTATTTTTTTCTCTATACCTACATCTGATATCATTTATTATCTGTAATTCTTTTTCAGGTTCTATTATCTCTTCTCCCCAGACTTTTTCCTCTAACTCCTTTCTCCCTCTATCCTTGCATCTGTAATCTAAGCTTCCATCTGGATTGACCTCATAATAGTACTCTTGTTTCAGATAATACACTTTTGTTCTATCGTTGATGAATGGTTCTAACTCTTCTATCTCATTTTTCGCTGTTGTACTATAAAACAGATCTTCAAGATGACCATGAGCATAGATTGGTATAAGATTAAACTCTTTCA
>JAGLXK010000368.1 GCA_023132955.1 Candidatus Heimdallarchaeota archaeon | reverse complement strand
TGACACCGTATAAGGACCTGTATCAAGACTATTTGTTGATGTACTTATATTAAGAATCCATTGCTCTGTAGATGCTTGGTAGTCAAATGTATAGTCAATTGAAGAATTGAGTGGATAAGATGCTCCATTATTTATTGTAACAGACATATCATCTGGATCCAAACTCAAGTTTGCAGATGCCGTTACATCATATAAATTCAGATAATATGACACATTATTAGTATAATTTGTTTGATAATTAGTATATTCAGGAACAAGAGCTAATTCATAGAAAACTGTTAGAGTGAAACTTGTTGAGTTATTCTCAAGAAAAGCTCCTGTACCAAGAAAATCAATTGTGTAAGTACCCACATCTATGTTTGCATCAATTAATATTGATGTATTATAATCTGGAGCATAATCATTGAATACATCATTCTTATTCCAAGTGGCATTATGAACTGTATAGGATACTATAGCAGTTGGAATCAGATTCTTAGTTCCAATTGTATATGGTTCACTAATATTGTAATATGAACCTCTGACTAATATTGAATCTAACCCTTTTCTTGTAATATCAGTTGTAATCCAAATGTCATTTGAAGGTTCCTCTTCCCATTCTAAGACTAATTCTGTTTGAGTTTGTACAATTATTCTTTGGGAATAAAAACCTACTTCTGTACCATTTTGCCACATTACAGCTGCAGTCCAGAAACCTGGTAAATCAGACCCACTTGCTGAAGGATCAAAATAAATCTCAGGAGTATAGAAACCAGAACTTACTTGAGTTATTCCAGACAAAGTATAATCTGTTGTATCAGTGTAGATAAGATTGGCTGGCAATGAACTCTTCAAAGGAACGATATTTCCATTAATGTCATATAGAGTATAATTCAAGCTTCCTGTAGTCTCGTTATAAGGGGTTCCACTTCCATCTCCTTGCACTAAAGTATTAGCCACCACTTTTGAACCAACAAATCCTGTTGAATCAGTTGCTCCTCCTACCCAATATCCAAGTAAAAATCTTTCAGTTGGTGTTGTGTCATCCAACAGTTCTAAATTACTTAGATAATTCGGACTCGTTGTTATTAATAACCAGTTGCCTGCAGAATCATTTGAGCCAAGGTTTAATTCATAACCATTTACTTCCCTTGAACCTGGCATTGTATTAGTATCATTATAATAGAAAGTGAAACTACTGTGCCAATCATCTGGTGTATAAATTAGTTGATTTCTATCTAGATTTGTATAAGGAGATATATCAACTACTGATGTTGACCATGTCAGATTCCAAGTAGCACTGTAGCTCCAGTAAGTGGAGTTTGTTACATCGAATAACGAACTAGCACTGAATGTTTGTTTGAATGTATAAGGATTCGCTAATGTAATTTGAACAGAAGTATTGGATGTTATTGTATGCAAACCTGATGTGGAAATGCTTGATGAGAAAGAAGAAACAGAATTTGAATTGTCTCTCAAATCAATTACTTCTGGATCAGTAAATTTGTAAGCTGTTCCATTACTAAAAGATGGTAATAATTGTGGGATTAGATTATAATCGTAATTTACTATTTGCGTCCATGAAGAAGATCCATAGCTTTTTCTGAAGG
This sequence comes from Candidatus Heimdallarchaeota archaeon, assembly GCA_023132955.1. GTDB lineage: Archaea > Asgardarchaeota > Heimdallarchaeia > Heimdallarchaeales > Heimdallarchaeaceae > UBA460. Next base: position 729 of record JAGLXK010000368.1, on the reverse strand, counting down.
AGTTTCCACCTAAATCACCTCCTAGTTTTTTATGCCATGCAAAATGTTTGTATGTACCAGGATCACCTGTATCAACAACAGATAAGTTAGCTACAATAAAATACTCTCCTTTCGATAATACAACATCTGTAAAATTATAGAAATGAATATTGTCGATGGAACTACTTGGTAGTATATTAGCACTATTATATGGATCATTAATATCACTGGATAGTATATCACTCATATTTGGTTCAAAAGGTGATGATGTTTCAGCACTAACCAATAACAAATCTAATGCATATATTCCCCAAGGCCCTAAATTGACTTGGTCTAAATAGATTTTTGCTCCTGTAAAATATGCGTAATCCCATTTTATCTCAAACCCTTGTGCAACTTGTATATTATCATAATAGGATAACTGATCCACTAAATAATCTGTACTATTTTCAATTTGATAATAATCTTGAACCGCTTCAATTTCTTGTATTCCAAACTTTAAATCATCAGAAGTATAACTAGTTGGTTCTGTAATTGTAAAGCTATCTGTTATTGTATTAGATGTCTGTGAATATTCAAGATCTAAAACATCATTATGAGTTACTCCTATAATATCATCAACTGCAAAATTGCTACCCGGATTTGAATCACCTTGAACAGGATCATAGTCAAATCCCACTTCTTCAGGACGTATAACTTTCTTTGTAATTGGATCTACTATGATTATTTCTGTTTCCATTCTGCTATTTG
>JAGLXK010000367.1 GCA_023132955.1 Candidatus Heimdallarchaeota archaeon | reverse complement strand
ATACTTTTTCTCTTTTCTCAGTTAAGTTTACTCCAAGACGCAACTTAATGTTAATATTGTAACCATAATTCTTGATCAAATCAACCATTCTCTTGACTTTTGTTGGTCTTTTAATCATTGCACTTCCAATACCTTGTCTAACATAAGTTTGAGAAGGACATCCAAGATTCAAATTAAATCCTTGAAAACCTCTTTCAGGAGTAAAATCTCTCATGAAAACATCTAATTTTTCCTCGTCCTTCCCCATAATCTGGATCATTGTAGGAGTATCATCATGAAGTTTAATTCTCTCTAAGGCAGATTTAGTTTTCTTGACCAAAGTTTCAAATCTAATCTGTTCTGTAAAAGTAAGATCTGCACCATATTTATGGCAAATATGCCTGAAACTGGAATCGGTTATTTTTTCCATAGGTGCAAGCATATACTTCATGAATTGTGGTTTTTTTATGTCTTTAAACATCTTTTGTTTAGATATTTTTCGGAACATTTCTCCGTTAAGTAACTTTAACATATTTGTGAGGAAAGTTTTTATCATATTCTTGATTCTGTAAGAATTGGTTGTACTATAATGAAAAGAATAAAAATTCTATTTCTTATTAATTTTCTAGTTCTCATAGTCGGATTCTTACCCACTTCAATGAATGTTAATTCCACATCTGATAGTATTATTTTAAACGATGACATTAGTCTAAATGATTTATCTTCTTGGTGGTGGGAACCATTAGAACTGCTTTCTGCTGAATTTGATACAAATAATTATTTTTCTAGAATCGCAGTTGATAACAGTAATGATATACACATTGTAACCAACTCAGATGAAAATATTTTGAGTGCAGGAACTGACAGAGATGTGTTTTATAAGAAATTTGATTATGTAACAAAGAGTTGGTCTGAACTAGAACTTGTATCAACTGATAGTTCGAGCTTTTCTGAAGTGCCTGGAATTGCAGTTGATTCGACGGGCTCAGTACATGTTGTTTGGCTTGAATCAGATGATATTTTGGGATCAGGTGTTGATAGAGATATCTGTTATAGGGAAAAAACTTCTTCTGGATGGGGATCTATTGAACTTGTTTCAATAGAAAGTGACAGTACATCTACTTATTTATCGATTGTAGCTGATTCAAATGGTGTAGCACATGTGGCGTGGGAAGATTTTGCAGATTACACACTCGCTGATGGAGATCAAGACATTTTTTACAAACATAGATCTGCATTAGGGATATGGTCTGCAGCTGAAATCGTTACGGATTTAAGTACACAATCCGCATATAATCCAGAAATACAACTTGATTCA
>JAGLXK010000366.1 GCA_023132955.1 Candidatus Heimdallarchaeota archaeon | reverse complement strand
ATTTCTGCTTTCTTCGGTTTATTATTACAATTACAGTCCCTAAAATAAAAACTCCCAGAATTGTTGGACCTATACTTAATCCAACAGCTGAACCTTTTTCTAGAGTAAAATGGTAGAATCCTGTATAATCATTTCCTAGTTTAATCTCATAGACTTCTTCTCCAAGATCATAAGGTAAAGTTAAGATAAAGGAAAGAAGTTCATAGCTATTAGCATCAATACTAAAGGAACTAGTTAGCAATGTTCCAGCTTTAGTATAGAGGTCAATAGTATCCATGGTTTTAATTCGAGGACTTAAGTTAGTAACATTAAAGGAAAGCTCTACTTCGTCATCTAATTTGTACCCACCAGAAAGAACTTCAGGGATAATGGCTAATCTAGGTGTATTATCAAGTAAGTAATCAAAACCAGGACGAACATCAGACCAAAGAGCATTAATGTACTGTGGGTAAGGGTTAAAGAAATCATAGATAGATTTCCACTCCAAGATTAAATGTGTGGAGTTTTCGACTAGAACAGTTTCTGCTCCAGGAGCAACAGAGGAATAATTTCTGTATAGTTCAAAGGTTATTGGAGCTAAACAATCCCTCTCAAAATAAAGCCAGGTGTCGCAACCACCTGCTAAAACAGCTGATTCAGCTTTTGGATATTCCTCTTGCCCATAAGTAGTATAAATTTCTGTATACGAAGGAGGAAGAATTCTGATGTAATCTTCAACCATGTTCCAGTATAAAGCAGGTTCAGCCCAACCGTATTCATCATCTACGAAAAATGTCGCATTTATCCCTGAATGCAAAGAGTATGCCATTCCAAAACTATGGTTCAAAGCAAAATCTCGAAATGCTCGAGTCTCAGGTTCAGAGAAAGGTGCAGATCCGGGATATATTTGAGACATGGTATCAGGGCTCCATCCAATTCCATCTCGCCAATAAGAATCATAATTGCGATTGAGATCTGTATAACCAACATCGTCTTCGTTTACTAGTCCATCCAAATCATTATCTATGCCTTCATAATAGGTGTAGAGATAAATAGGGGCTGAAGGATTGGTGTTATCAAAAACATCGAAAGAAGAGACTATACCATCTCCACTTACATCTTCAGCTCGATCTTCTTCAAAAAGGTCATCGTTGTCGTCGTCCCATGGACGGAGATTCTTTCTTAACCAGTGATTATCTTCATTGATAACTAGATCAAGAGAATCAAGATTTAGAGCTGGTATAACATAGATTTCTTGATTATCGATAAAATCGGTTATGGTAGCATTTTCTTGATAATTGTTAGTAGATAAAGAACAAATCGCAAAGCAATTTCAATACTAATCTGTTCGCGTCCATGATGATGCGAAACCACTAGTGCTTTTGCTTTCTGAACGGGTCGATTTTCATTAGTTATTCGTAAAGAGATTATATCTTTACCGAAGTATGTTTGGCCAATTACTTCCAGGTCTACAAGTTCAGGTACAGTATCATGAATATATTCAATTTCCTCATAAACTTCAAAGGAATTATGAAAATGATCGTCATAAAGCAAAACCAAATCATCCCAAGTTCTGTTAATATCAGAGGGGATAGGAGTAATAATAGTAACAGTAATTCTCGCAGAACTTATTAATGGAGAAACACCGAAAAGAAGAATAGTTCCAAAAACAACTGCGATTAGTTTAGAGCTATATTTCTTAATGATCATACATTAACAGAACTTCAAGCACTTATATATGTTTAAGGGATGTTAAAAAGAGATGCATTTTTAAAAAGTGATCATAAGTAATTCTAATGATGATTAAAGAGGAAAAAAACAACCCACTTTCACAAATTTCTATTGAACTAGAAAATCTTACATGGATGCAAGCTGAAGAAGTTTTAAAGAACTATGAAGTAGTTTTAATTGCCTTGGGAGCTCGAACCAAGGAACATGGTCCTCATCTTCCTCTGAATAATGATTTTCTAATGGCCGAATATCTAAAAAATGAAGTAATCGAAAAAGTTCCAGTTGCTGTTCTTCCAACTCTTCAGTATGGATATTACCCTTCATTTCTTGAATATCCAGGTTCTGTTTCACTAAAAGAGGAAACTTTTAAGCAGGTTGTTATTGATATTTGCAGGTCTATGAACGGTTATGGAATCGAGAAATTTTATATCATAAATACAGGTATTTCCACTTTAAAACCTTTGAAATCTGCTGCTTCAGAGCTTGAACAGCAAGGAATACTTCTTCGTTTTCTAAATCTGCTTGAAGTTGAAAAAAAACACGATCCTGAATTACTACAACAAGAAGGAGGAACTCATGCCGATGAGAGTGAAACATCAATTATGGATCAACAGATAGTTTTATAAGGGATTCTTTTTGTCGAAGAAAAAATACGACTTGGTTTACTCTTACCAAGAGGGTTACTGATGTATTCTTTGAGATGAAAAGAGAGTTTGAAGAAATAATGCAAGAACCTTTGTTTATAGAAGGAAGAAAGTGCAGGAATCTAGCTGAATTAACAGCTTATGTAATTAGAGAATTACAAAAACTTGAAGCAAATCTCTATTTAAGGAATTTAGATGAATATGACTGTCTCATCTGTGGTTCAATTTATCTTGTTCTTGATGAAACTAGAGGAGAACAAATCTGTAAGAGTTGTGGAACGGCTAGAAGAGAGAAATTGATAGAAGAGGAAATAACGAATTATAGAAAAGAAGTTGAGGTTGATGAATAATCTTGTCCTACCTG
>JAGLXK010000365.1 GCA_023132955.1 Candidatus Heimdallarchaeota archaeon | reverse complement strand
GAAGGATTGCTTTTGTGAAAATTATAAGTGTGAAAAGAGATTTCAGAAAACATTAGGTAATCAGAGAGATAATTGGATAAATTATCAGTAACATAAATTGAGATGACATTAGAAATAAGTGTGGTAATCTCAGAAAGATTGAAACCAATAGACATAAGATCAGTGCTTACAGGAACAGTGAATTCTAGAGCGAAGACAGAGTTACTGAGACTGTCTACAGCTGCTTCTTGATTGCTAAGAATTTCCTCAAGATCATACCAGTAATGTGTTCCTCTATCAACAGGAACTAAGCCAAGGAGCTCATATTCAGTCAAAGATGAAGCATCAATTGTCTCACCTCTTTGAACATCGGAAGCATTACCAGTTGTTGTGGTATAACTAGGGTAGTTAGCAGCAGATAAGTGAGGAAGACTTGGTGAAGAGGGACTTTCTGCAGACTCAGAATTTCCTCCATCTTCAATAGAGACAATGCGAATGATTCGATCTTCAATAACGAAATCAGAGGATGAATCATACTCTAAAGTATAAACAAAGTCGGTGGAAATATCTTCAGGAGAGGTGAAACTATCTACCAATAACTGAGAGAACGGTAAAGGTATGATTAGTAGGAAAACAAGAAGGAAAGAGGTCTTATGCAATATACTCCCCTCACTCTATTTTAGTAAATTCTGTCTCGAGTTCTTCTTCGTCTTCTGCAGCTTCTGGAGAATCCAGACCAAGACCAATCTCTAGAGCTAACTCGCGATGTTTAGCTTCTTCATCTACATCACAAACTCCAAAGGGACCTAAAGAGAAGTGAGTTTCAGTCATAGGCAACCAACCACAATCTGTAATTAAGGCTCTTCTAGCATTAGGAGCATCGTACTGATTGCGTATCTTGGAAGTCGCTCTGCGAAGCCATAATCTGATATCTGACGCGTGGCCTAAAATAAAACCTCCGCTGGGTAAAACCTTATCCATTGCAGTTGCAAAAGGATCAGGGTTGGCCATTACCTGGTTAGTATAAAGAACAGCGAGATCCCACGCCTCAGCAATTCTCATGAGTAAATGCAAGACTCTATTGAGATGTTTTTGTCTATCTGCTAATTGACCTAGTCCGCCGTATTCAGCTCTAAAGGGGTCCATTAGGCTGTCAACGATAAGCAGTTTCACTTTGTTCTTAGCGATAATTCTTCCCGCTTCTTTAAGAGCTACTTCGATTTGCGATAAAGTTCGAGTAGCTGCAACCATGAATTTTCCAGTATCAATCTTGTCATCTGGAATGTTGTGAGTATATTTGTAATAAGATAAAATTTGTTTAAGTCTCTGGGAATTAAAAGATCCTTCTGTATCCAACCAAATTATACCTGATTCAAGCCCTCCGTATTCTTCTGGAAGTAAACAGTTGGCTGTGATAGTATAACAAAGCTGAGTTTTACCTGACTGAGGGGCTCCATAAAGCTCAACGAACGTTCCTGTAGGAATACCTCCTTGGAGAAGGTCATCCAAAGCTTTAGCACCTGTTTTAATCTTTGACCTTACAGTCTCTAATTCTTCTCTCTCCTCTAATGAGAGGAAGATTTTACCTTCTTGTTTTGTTTTAAATTGATCAAGTAAGAGCGATGCTGTTGCATCCGTAATTCCAGGTAGTTCCTCAAGCTGTTTTTTGGTTAAGGATTTGATACCTCGAGGATCAACTATACCTTCAGTATTGAGAACCTTATGAACTCTCTTTTTCATAGTATCAGAGAGGCCAGTAATACCTGACAAGAAGTCTTGAAGAGCATTTTTCTCTTCTTTAACAGTCTTTTTCTTACTAGAAGCAGTAGGTTTACTATCTTCTATATTCTCTTGTGTATTAGCCATGTTAACTTATTATCGGCAATTTGATATATAAAGTGAAGAAAATAGGGCTCTTTTATTATAAATAAGAGAATGGTTCTTTGAATTCATGGTAATAGTTAAATGTTCTTCTAACTTCTTATTACCAGTAAGTGTTTGGATGAAAATTGTACAATCCTTTGTTTCCATAGTTAAGAGTCACAAAGTCATTTCTGTACTTATTGGTTTAACTGTTTTATCTTCAATTATCCTGCCTGTGGTCCTTCTTAAGCCCGTTTATGATG
>JAGLXK010000364.1 GCA_023132955.1 Candidatus Heimdallarchaeota archaeon | reverse complement strand
GACAAAAAAATACTAGGTCTAACTTTTAATAACCTCAATGATTTAATCCCATATTTCTCTGAGAACAAACTAGTAAAAGAACAAGTAGCACTCTATTTGCTACAAGGCAAAATTCTAGCACTGCAAGAAGATTATACTCGATCTTTTAATCGCCTTCAACAAGCAAAAGAGCTTGCGTCAGAAAATAATCTTCCTCAACTACAACAATTAATTGAAAGTAAGATAGAACAAATCAATTTACTCTTTCCAATAGAAGAGGTAAAGGAAATTGATTGGGTGAATGAACCATTTAGAAAGGATATCACTACTTTGGAAGAGGTGGGGTTAAGACATATGCAAAAGTCTTATGTTGAATTTGATGCATCACCACTAGCACTAATCATTCTTCATAGATCAGGTATTCCACTCCGCTCATATGTCATCCTGAAGAGAGCTGTAAAAGATCAGCTTCTGTTTGGAGGGTTCATTGTTGCGGTAAGAGATATGTTGACAGAACTATTCGAGGAACAAAAAAGTAAGATGCTTGTCATAACTTATGGAAACCATAAAATCATTATTGAAGCTCATCCCAAAGGGTTCAGTTCTGTGGCAGTTAGTGCTCTAGATTCGTTTTCTTTGCGCCGAAAAATACATCAATTAACCGATAAACTCTCTCAAATTGATATCCCTAAACAATTCTTTGGAGAACTTTCTGATGAAGTTAGTGATGCAATTGATACTAAAGTTCAAGAATTATTTGGTCCACATTTAGTTTTTAGTGATGCTATTAAAGTAGATTTTTAAATGCATACAGAACCTTTATCTATCAATCTTTGATGAGTGAAATGTCTGAATATTTGCCTACTTTTGTATTAAATGAGTTGCAACTGTACATTTCTGATTTTGAAGAGGGGTTTTTCAAATATTTAAACCAAATACTTGAAGGTGAAAGCAACCAAGCAAAGATTAGAAAATTGCTTGTCCAACATCTAAAAAACCTGAAAGTATCAAAATTCGAAGTTAAAAATCAATACATATTGTTATCAGCTCTATTGATGTGTTATTGGAGCAAAGATTATGAAACTAATCTCTACATTTACAATAAATTTAAAGAAAAAATAGATTCGACGAATCTTTCTATCCAATCTTGTTATCTGCTTTCATTGAGAGATTTATTTCTAATTGATGAATTTGAAAGAACCCGCGATAGTATTCTTGAACTAACGGAAAACATTTCTGAGAAGAAGCAAAAGGAGTTTGTTATTCTGTCTATAGGTGAATTTTCAGCAAGAACTCAGAAACGACCAGAAATTGGATATAAAGCACTAAATGAGCTTCTACGTTATCTTATAGAAATTGATGATTTAGCAAGTCAATTTCCATTTATTCTTGATGCTTTGCTTACCGATCTTGTTAACTTTGCTTACGCTCTAGCTGATGATACTCTTAAAGACCTCTGGATAGATAGTGCAATAAAACGAGCTCAAAACTATGAGAATTTTGGAATGTTAAGTTCTTTATACAATTTGTTGATTTCTTTATCCCTAAAGGAATACAATTTGCAGCAAGCAGAAGAAAATTTTGAAGAAGGGAAAAATTATGCACTGAAAATAGGTTCAGAAAGACTTCAAGCTATTCTTGAACTTAGTTCTGCTGAGATGAATAAAATGAAGGGTGAACAAGATAAAGCCTTAGAGATTTATCAAACCCTTTTGGATAAATCAGAAATTTCCACCCCAATGCAGATAGAAATCTACGAGAGAATGGGGAATATTTACTTGTTAAATGACGAACTTGTCAAAGCTGATGAATATTATACAAAGGCCCATAATCTCAACAAAGAACATGGTTTTCTCTTTCCTATGATTGAGATTGTTTATGGTTACATAAACTTCCTAAAAGAAGATGATAAAGGTGAAAGTCTAGAGTTCGGTTTACAGTTAGCTGAAGAACAATTCGATTTTAATTCAATGCCTTACTATTATTTCTACAAAGGTTTGTATCACCAGAAAAATGTTGATTTGGCAACTGCTGTTGGTTTCTTTGAGCATGCATTGGAATTCTTTGAAAATCAAATGATTTTTGAAGGAATCTTATACACATATGCAGCATTAGCTGATAGTTATTTTGAAATGTTCAGAATAACAGAAAATAACAAATTTGCAACACAGTTTCTTTATTTCATCGATAATCTTCTAGGGGTTACAGAAGAACTAGAACATTCAATTTTTGTTGATGCAATTATAACGAAAGCTGGATATTATCAATATCGGAATATGGAAGAAGAAGCCAACAAGACGTTGAAAATAGGTATTGATTTTGCAGAGAGAAATAAACTTGATGATAGAATAGATGAGTTAACAATAGGATTAGAAGAAAAGAATGCTCTGGTACAAGAATTAAGGGGTTCAAGAAGATTATTTAGTAGAATTATGAAATATTCTTTTGGAACACACAAAAAGATACCAATTATACTGTACCTTCTACTCGTTATAGATGAAGGAGGTCTTCCCTACTACTCATACAATTTTTCAGAGAAGGAACAAATAGATGATCTTCTGATTTCTGGATTAATAACTGCTATTATTAGTTTCTCAGAAGAGGTTTTAGGAAAGGGAGTTGAAACTTTGAGAAGTATTACTCATCAAGGTAGAGCTGTCATTATAGAACAACAAGACAATATTATGGCTGTTTTGGTTGCTGAAGATGAAACTTTTGAAAGTAGACTGCAAGTCAGAAAATTCCTGAAAGAAGCAGTGAGTCAGATTAGGAACAAAATGAATAAAGAACTAGTAAAACGGGAAGAGTTTCAACCACTTGTTGAATCAATTTTTAATGCATCTCCTTTCACTTTAGAAAAGTAAAAGAAGAAGATTATTTTCTTTTTCTCTTTATAAATACAGAACTTATGATAATTGATGCAAAAACTAGTAAGCTTGCATATGCTTCTGTTTGGTTTATTGGAGTTGTGGGAATCTGATCAGGATTATCAATGTAGAAAACTAAGGTTTCAATCTCAGATCTGGCTAATTTTGCTTTTTCGATTGAAAGAGTATAATTCATATCTCGGTAATCCTTAACTGCAAATCCTAACAGAATATAGATATCATTCACCATTTTCAATAGTTCATCAATAGAACCAGCATCAATGTATTTCAAAAATGCTGCATCCATTTCACCAGAAGCTAAACTATACCAGTAATTATTATGAGCTCTTGCTAATCCATCTTTATAAAATGAACTGAAGTTACTTTCTCCTATTGAAAAATAATTCATAACATCTCCTATAAATGAAGAGCCCCAACCATAAGTACCTCCATGAGGATGAGGTATTCCAAGACTATGCCCAAGTTCATGGATTGTGACAGCAGACATACCTCTTCGAGGAAGTGAAGAAATTCCATTTTCGAACATACTGTATTGATCATTAACTAAGAGTTCCCAACCCATTCCTCCCAGGCCAGCAATAGCGGTTTCATACCACCTGAATTGGATATCATCAGTTAAGAAGAAATAGCAGGGTAAAATGCTATCTGCTGCAGTGTAATCAAAATGAATGGGTAATTGAGTTTCAAGTAATTGGTAGAATCCATTCGCTACCTCAATGTAGTCTCCATCTTGGTCTTGTTGAAGGTTTGAGGATATCCATGAAGACAAACTAGGATAATCGAGAAGATTAACATATTGAACATCTATAATCCAATCAATCCAAGGAAAATCATTTTCTAACTGATTAAAGATTCTAGTTTCAGAAATTACCCAGTTCAGTTCATCTACCGCATAACCAGCTTCTGTTAAATTATTAAATACTTTAACTTGCAATGAGTAAGATTCACCTATAGGGCTTACTCCGTAATAAGCTGAAAAAACATTCCCTAGATATGAGTTGATGTAGTCTGCCAGATAAGTAGAAAGTATTGTTTTACCCGCTGAACTATATAAACTAACATTTTGAGCAAGTGTATCCAAATCACGATAAATATAATATGAGTAATCTCCCGTAGGAAATCCCCATGCTTCGAATATCCAGTCATAATACCAGGTTCTTGCTGATAAATCTAAGAAGCAGAATCTTTCTGAACCCCCCCACCCTAAAGTTGGAACATATGGAATATCACTATAGCCTGAGAACCAGTAGTCTACTGTGATGTTAGAATCAAATCCTGTTTCCACAACCTTATACCAGTGTTCTTGATTATCTACTAGTGAATCTAAACTAGTGAAATTCAAAAGAAACATTGTATAACCTGGATTTTCTATATTTTCTTCATAGAAATTTTCGTATAGATAATTCTCTACCTGTCTTGCATCTATAACTGACCCATTTTCAGGAATGAGAATATCATTTCTATCCCCTGTAGCAAGATCATCAATTAATTGGGACACATTTAACGAATACCCTACTCCTGCTCCATTTACTTTTATGGAATTTATGTAGTCTTCAAGTTGATCATAATCTGTTTCTGTAGCAAATGAAAAAACAAAATCAAAACTAATTATCGAAGAGCCTATCTCTTGATATCCACCATTAAACACTGAATACAACATACTTTTTATTTCAACCAGATTCAGTATGTCATTATCATATCCAAAGAAGTGGATGTAAAGGGTTAAATCCGTATCTAGACTATAATCAGGTAAATTGATTGAATCTACACTAACAGCAACAGATGTAAATGAATTTATGGAGTTAAATGATGCTACGAACACTACCAAAATTGCTGTTTTCAAAATCAGATTTGATTTCTTCATTAAGAGTGAAGTACAATACTCACTTTTTAGTTTAACTCCTTCTCTTAAATCACAAGAGGTCTTACCTGATATTTCAGTCCAACAATCTTCATAATGTCTACAGCATCTTCAATATGATTAGCAGATTGCTCTAGAGATTCGATTATTTGAACAACATAGAGCGCTTCTACAGGATTAAGCTTTCCCGAATCTTGAGTAATGCAGGATAATCCTTCATGACTGTTTACATCTAGCTTGCTTTCTAAATCGTGCACTTCTTGAAATATAGGATGAGATGATAGAGGTTGAATACATACAACTTCTAAAGCATCGACTGCTTTTGTAATCATTTTAACAAGTAGTTCGCATTCTATTTTCAAATACTCAACAAATTTCTTAGGCAAACTTTGCCTTGGAATCATTAATAATTTCCTCATAGACCTCAAAGTGAAACCAATGGATGTATCTAGAGTGTCAGTAATTTTGTAGAAATGATAATCATCTGGTGCTGGTCTAACTTTACCATATAATGCTTGAGTTACTCTAAAAACAAGTTTATCAGCATCGCTTTCAAGTTCTTTAGCTTCTAATAGTATGTTTGTACAACAGTCAAGTTCTTTATTATCAATATATGCTTCTAAAGATTGGTTCAACTTTATATACACATCTTTTACCTTATTGCCATGTTTTAAGCTAATTGATGCTTGAACCCAACCAGGTCTAGTTTCCATAGCAAGAAATAGAAACAATAGAGCTAGAACACCCAATGAAATACCAATAACCAAAAATGGGAACTTGAGCTGATTTTCAAGAATTATGTCTGAGGTATCACTCCAAAGATTCAATTTAGTAGCTGAAAATGCTAAACCCATTGCAATGAGTGGTCCAGTAAAATATCCTGAATCTAAGGAAGCTCTATAAAGTCCAAAACTTTGTTCTCTCTTAACTATCGGAACAACATCTCTTGTAATAGAGGGTAAGCTTGGGTAGTAGATAGCTGTACCAATTCCAGCAGCAATTGCTAATAAAATCACGTGAATAGGTTCTTTTGTAAATGTTATCAAAACTAATGCAAGACCTTCGGTAACTAATCCAATAACTATTAATCCCTTTCTTCCAAAACGATCACTTAGTTTTCCTGTAAAAGGCATGGAAATAGCCCAAGCTAAGGTGAAACCAGCAGTAACTAAACCCACTTGTGTTGCAGTAAAACCATAGCTGGATGAAACAAGTATAGGGAGGAGGAGAACAATAAGACTATCCATTATTCTAGAAAAATGACCTGCTAAATATGATATCAATAAGGTTGGAGTTTTTACTATGTTTCTTAAACTCCATTTAGTTTCAACTTTTGTGGAATCTAGAAGAATTTCCTCTTTAGTTCCTTTGACTAATTCTCGAGTTTCAACACTACGGAGTAATAAAATACCAACAACAACAGCAACACCTGCAACAATGAGTGCAAAAAGAAAACTTGCTGCAAAGTTATTTCCTTGTTTCTCAACAATTAAACCAGCAAAAAATGAACCAATACTGGAACCTAGATACACTGAAAATTCCATTGAACCAACTGAAAAAGCACTCCCTTCTGCACCTGCTATTTCAGTTAGAGCTGACATTGAAGCTGTAAAGAATAATCCCAATCCTGCACCTATAAACACGTTACCCAGTATCAATCCAGTCAGCTTGATATATTGCGCTAGGACAATTGAGACAGAACCTATAACTAGAAGACCTAAACCTATTCTCATGGTGTTCTTTCGTTTTACTCTGAAACTGATACGGGAACTGAAGAAACCAGCAATACCTTTAAACAAACCATAAGTGATAATGGTTGAGGAAATCTGAAGAAAAACCAAGATATTTGTAATATTTGAACCAGATAATTCACTTGCATAAAGAGCAAGAGATGTACGTTGCACACCATAGGTTATACCGGTCAATAGTAAGGTTGATATAAGCGGTGCCCATTTTGAGAAACTAGAACGGATGCTAAAAGATTCAGTGTTAGAAACCATTTCAAACAACAATATAGAAACTTGGCTTCTTTTGAGTTTTTCCCTTCTGAAGTAAGAGAGGAAAGAAAATGGAAAACAAGAAAAGTACTGGATTAAGAAAGATAAAAATGACCAAAATACAAAAAATCATACTCATTAGTATTATCATTTATTCACTTACTCTGGTTTTCCATGCACTATACGTAAGCTATATTGATCCTTCTTATCAAGTGATCGTCGCAGATCAAGTAGTATTCTACAATAGGGGTAAAGGCGTTCTTTTCGGATTATTACCTTATAGAGATTTCTATACGAAAGCTGCTCCACTTAGTCCTTATTTGTGGGCTCCATTAATAATCATCTCAATGATTTTTACAAATGATTATTCCCCAGATTTGTTGAATTCTTCCAATTTTACTGATTCAGCAAGTATGATGTTTTCATCCTATGTATTTAGAACTTTCTTTGTAATTTGTTTAATTGCAGCAGCAGTTGTTTTATATAAATTATTAGAATTGAAAGAGAATAAGCATTCTTTCTGGATTTCTTTAACGTTTGCAATAAATCCCTTCTTCTTATACCTCGTTTCGTTTTGGGGTTCAGATGAAAGTATATTACCGTTGTTGATTCTCTTACCCATTTATTTATTTGAGAAGAAGAAAAATTATCTGGCAATCATAATTATTATTATTGGAGCTGGATTAAAATATATTCCAATTTTCTTGGCTCCTCTAATATGGATATACTCTGAAAATTGGAAACAAAGAATCATCCAGTCAGTTACTCTCCTGCTGGGTATTGCTGTTGTGTATTTGCCTTTCTATTTCGTTGATCCTACACAATTTTTAGCACAGTTTGACAACAAGATTGGTCATTCAGGAAATCAAGGAATAATTACAATAATTCAAGCTAATTTAGCTTTTAATATTGACAGTTATAGCTATGTTTTCACAGTTGTAACGTTTCTCTTCTTAGCTGGTTTTAGTTTGTTCTTCTTCTTAAAAAGAAAACGTTGGAAATTCCAGCATACAAATGTTTTTTTCATAGTGTTTCTAGTATTTTATCAAAAAATTCAGTTTTCATTTGTTGTTTTGATGTTTCCCTTTCTCTTCATCTTAATATTCCGTAAAGGGATTCAAAGATGGATAGGTCTGATTTTAACAATTTCGAGTATGGTTGGTGGAGAGATGGCAAATTTGCTCATAAACAGAACCACTGAAAATATGTTCTTAATTTCTATAGCTTGGATTATTATTCTGATATTCTATTTATCTATGATATGGTTATTGATTGATAATCTCTTGAAGTTCCGAAAAACTGAACCCATCATTTGAGGATTAAGACAAATATTTTCTTGTACCTGCATTAAGATGAACATCAGAGTAGTAACTATCCTCAGGCAAGATTGCAGTTAAATCTATAACTTGATCTCCATTTGCAAATATAAGAGAATTTAAAGAAAAAAATTTAAACATGTGTCTGCTGCTATTTTACCTCTATAAGCATAATTATTTGCTTTTCTTATTTTTTGGAGTTTGTTCGAGTTCTTCCATAATTTCCATAGTGAAAGATTCAAGTGTTTTTCTCAGGACTCTTTCAGTCATTTCTTCTATTAGAGGTACCTGAATAACAGACCATACTTCTTGCTCTACCATTCTCCTCCCTGGAAGTTTTTGTTTCATTGTTTGTAAAACATCTTTCTTGATAACACCCATTCTTTCAGTATAATAACCTAAAAGCCATTCAAGAATAAAAATACCCCCTATAATTAATAGTGATTCTTCCCACCCAACTAATCCTGGTCTTAAAATGCCTTCAACAATTAGCACTATAGCTCCAAGAATTACTGCAGCATAATATAGCATTTGGATATAAGTAACTCCAAATCTTAATCTTGCTAATTGTTTTCCTACGAAATCCCAGAATTTTACCATATGTTAAATCACTTTTTCGTTTTAATAGTATTTATTTGCTTCTACTTTCTTTTTGATTTTGCTTGAGTACTTCAATAATTTCATCTTTATATTTGTCTAATGTTTTCTTGAGGACTCTTTCAGCCATCTCTTCTAATAGAGGTATCTGAACAGTAGACCAAATTTCTTGCTGTACCATTCTCCCCCCAGGTATATTTTGTTTCATTGTTTGTAAAACATCTTTCTTGATAACACCCATTCTTTCAGTATAATAACCTAAAAGCCATTCAAGAATGAAAATACCACCTATAATTAATAGTGAATCTATCCACCCTATTGTCCCTTCTCCAAAAATTCTATCAGTTACTAGAACTAAAGCTCCGAGAATTACTGAAGCATAATATATCATTTGAATATAAGTAACACCAAATCTCAATCTTGCTAATTGTTTTCCTACGAAATCCCAGAATTTAACCATTTGTTATCCACTTATCTTTTGTGTTTTGGACAATAAGATTTAACACATATTTAAACTATAAGTTTTAATTTTTTAATCAGTAGTATTTTAGAAAAAGAAAGATTACTATCTCTTTCACCAATTTGTAATAAATCCTTTCTTTTAACAATCTATTCTTTTTCATTATTAGATAATTACATGGCTATGTTTAAATACTGATTAACTGGATAAAACCTATAAAAATAAAGGGACAATAACTTGATTGCTGTTATAATTTTAGCTGCTGGTGTAGGTAACAGATATGGAACTAAAATTCCAAAACAATTTTTAAAAATTAATAAAAAAGAGATAATAGAGATCTCAATAGATGTTTTTAAACAATGTAAGGATGTTGATTTTATCTCAATAGTAACAAATAATGAATATGTAGACCATTGCCAAAAATTTAAAGTTGATAAAATTGTTATTGGGGGAGAAAAAAGACGTGAATCAGTCTACAATGGCTTAGTAAATCTTCCAGAAAAAACAGAATATGTAATAGTTCATGATGCCGTAAGACCTCTTATAGACACAGATTTGGTTAATAAACACATAAGTCTAATAAAGACAAACAAATATGCTGCAATTGATACTGTTGTTGGAATAACTGATAATTTAATCGAAACCAATAATGATGGTTATCATATAAAGATAATACCTAGAAAAAACATTAGACTTTCTTTTACTCCAGAAACATTTAATTACAGAATTCTTCTGGAATGTCACAAAAAAAGAATAGAACAAAACTTAGAAATCCCAGAAATATACGATGATGCATCGCTTGTAAATTATTTTGGTCACATAGTTAAAACTATTGAAATGAAAGGTTTTAATAGTAAAATTACATTTAAAGATGACTTAGAACTTATAAAATATTTCATTGATAAATAGAAAGAGATTTCAGTATACTCTCCTGTGGGAATTTATTTTCTAGTTATAATTTTTTCTCAATTTTTTTTTCGAAAGAACCTTATTTACTATTATTTCATACGTTCGTTTAGAGGAATTATAATCAACGTTATCAAAATACATGTTTCGAACAGAATTACGTTTTTTAGAATAATCATCTTCTCCTTTATTTTCAATAAATAACCATTTCAAATAATCAATAAACTCGCTAAAATCAGTAAAAAACTCTCCTGGTATGGTTTCTTTATAATCAAAATAGAACCCTCTTTCTTTGCTAAGATAATAATCATAATCATAAGGAAAGAATATGATAGGTTTATCTAAGAACAAATAATCAAAATATATTGATGAATAATCTGTTATTAGAAGATCGGCTGTTTTTAGCAATGGATAAATATCGCTATCACTTCTATAAGCAAAGATATTATTATACTTCTTTTCATCTAATTCCAAGAGGCTTTTTGATATTATATGGAGTTTACATACCATAATAGCATTGATTTCATCTAGTGCTTCATCTAATAAAGAGAAATTAAGAACTGTAGAAATATTCTTTTCTTCTAAATCCCTGAATGTTGGAATGTAGAAAATTATCCTTTTTCCATTTTCTTTTTCCTTCTTTACTATATTGGAAATTTCCAAATCAGTAAAAAGATCTTCATCTTTTATTTCTGATAGAAGAACATCAGTTCTAGAAAATCCACATGTTAAAATCCTATCTTCAGCAACATATTGCTCTTTTGCAAGTAATTCTTCAAAATCCTTTGAGGTTGAACAAAAATAATCCTCCTTCCTAAAGGCTGAAAAATAGACAATTCTATAAAACAAACGTTTTATTCCTTTAGAATATATTATATTGTATAACCTTGTCCCTTTAACTATATTATCAATACCAGATTTCTTAAAGGGGCATCCATGCATTACGTTAATATTAATACCTGAAGATAGGCATTTGTTAATAGCGATTCTACTATGACCAAATAGAAGAATTTTCGCTCTGACTATTTTAAACTTAGCTTTTAAACTATTTGATTTGAAAACATTATAACCTCGTTGTTTTAAAAGATTGTAAATTTCATTACTGTGGGTAATCCATATTGGTTTAATTTCTGGAATATTGTTTGAAATATATAGAAACAGATATTTTGGATTTCCACTAAAAGTATTTCCCATCCCATCTCCAAAAATCCATAAATTCTTCTTCTTAGGAATTAATCTGGAAAATTGATAAGTGCTGTAGCAAATTAAACTCTTAAAAAAAGAAAGGATTGAGAATATTTTCATGATATCATCCTATTGATTTTCTAAAACATTGTAGTATATTTCTTCTAGTAGATCAACTGCATAAGCTGGTGTTCGATCTTCTGGTAATTCAGAATGCTCTACATCTTTGTAATCTATAGCTACTAAACCTAAAGAAATAGCTTGTAAAGCTGTTAAGCTTAAATCGTAACACCAGAAACTTTTTCTAATCTCATCAAACACTTCTTTGCTGCCAAAGAAGACAACCATGCCATCTACTTTATAATCGATATATACAGCATATTGTTGTAATAGATCCCTTAATTCTAAATAAGGTATTGGATTTGTTGGTCTATAAATAATATCAAGTTCCATTTTCAAAACATTTTTTGCATATTCTTTAGCTCTCTCTTCTGCAGGCCCTTGATCTTCGTTTATGCTTATGAAAAGTGCTTTGTTATTATTTCCTTCGATTGTTCTTGTAAATAATTCATCATCTACAGGATTAGGAATATAGAAAACACCCTCCTCTGGAGCTCCTCGCATTAAATCTTCCGATGATACAATAATAGCACTGAAATTAAGCTTTTTTAATTCAGGCATCCTTACATGCCAAATTTCTCGAATATCTGGTCCATGAAAATGCATCACTAGCGGGATTTTTTTGTAAACATATCTAACCCATTTTGCTATACTAAGCATACCATGAACATGAACAATGTTGGGTCTAAAGAAAAAAATCTCTTTCATTACTTTTAGAAAAAGTGTTCTATCACTTTTTGTGGTTCTAACAATATCTGGAGCTGCTTCTCTCCACTTAAAAGGATCAGCATTTTTGTTCATTAATATGCGAACATTGTGACCTCTTCTTTTAAGCTCTTTTGACATTGTAACAGCGACATCAGCAGACATCCAGATATGTAAAATCTTCAGACCCATGGGATGAATGCAATATGATAGGCTATAAATTTTACTATTTATATGATAGTAAAATTGAATTTAATGAACTAGGAAGCATTAACTATAATTGTACAATGATTAACAAGAGTATATCAAAGTACAGCTCTTATAACTTCAAAAGCTTGAGCAAAGTCAACTCCAATCTCTCCACCTCTATGTTTAAGTATACCTCTAATCAAATCATCGCTCATGTACTGTTGACCTTTTTGTGATTCGTATATATTTACTATGTCAATCATATTATCAAGCTGTTCCTTTGTTACTATTTTGTACAGGGAAGGTTGGAAATTTCCTACTGATGTAGAAATCTCATATGATAAAACAGTACATCTTCTGAAAACCCTAATTGTTTCCTCACTTAAATACTTATGATCTTGATGTAAATCATTCAACGAGGTTGTAAAAACTACATCTGGTTTATATTCATCCCGAATTTTATCAAGTACAGCTCTGATTTCCATATGTGTTTCGAATAACCGTCTATTTGGAAAATCAAATATCTTATGCGAGAATTTGCATGGAAAAATTTCTTCCAGTTTTTCAGTTACTTTTTCAAATTCACTTAGAATATTTTTATTTCGTTCAATGTCTAAGCATTTTGACATTACAACTTACAAAATTTCATCATCCTTTCTTATCATTGATTGCAGAGCTGCAATACACCCTAATTCAACATCATCTGGGTGAGGAGCTAAAGCTAAATATTTTACCATAACTATCACATTTCATTGTAAATTTAGAATTCATTTGTTGTAAATTTTGCAAGTAATTTTTCAACCTATTTAATCGACGATGAAAAAGGATCATTAGAATTTTTAGGTAATAAAAGTCTAGAAAAAATAGAAAAACAATATAATATTTTGCTAAGTAAAAAAGTAATTCAAGGGTAATGCTAGAAGAATTCTAGGGGTAAAATGTGCTCCAATAAATGTTCCATAAATCTATTTAGAAGCGTTCTAAATGTTTTTCAAAAAGTTT
>JAGLXK010000363.1 GCA_023132955.1 Candidatus Heimdallarchaeota archaeon | reverse complement strand
TGTCCACGAAAATTAAAGAAAGAACAAGTTGTACTAAGTCCTCAAGGTTTTGGTCCTGCTAGAAATATAATTGCTTTTACTGGGGGAGATATAATGTGTAAACCTGATTTTTATGTTGAAACAACCAAGAGAATTAAAGCTGAATATGATGATTTATGGGTGCTCTTAGAAACCAATGGATATGGTTTGACACCCAAGAATCTAGAAGAATATGCAGCTGCTGGAGTTGATTCCTTTTGGTTAGATATCAAAGCATTTTCCGAAGAAACCTATAGAGAACTTTGTGGAACTTCAAACAAACAAATTCTTGAGAGTGTTCAAAGAATAATGGATTTAGATTTCACATTAGAAATACTTACTTTATATATTCCCGGATTAGTTGAAACAGATGAACATGAAAAAATTGCAGAACTTATTGTTGATACTGATCCAAATATACCAACTACCTTACTAGCTTTCTTTCCCTGTTATAAGTTGTCCCAACCAATATATAGAGGGCCTACTTTGCTGGAAATGGTAAGAAGTTTTCAGTCAATAAAAGAGAAGGGAGTAAAGAATTTGAGATTAGCCAATTTAGGAGTATTTGTCAAAACAAATAATGATCTTGAATTTCTTGAAAAAACTCTTGGTCCAAAATTTCAATGAGAGAGAGTAGAGAGAGAGGGAAAAAATCAAAAAGACATAATGAAAGAATAGATTAACACAATGATCAGGCAAATAACAGCTATTCTAATTGGAGCAGGGAACAGAGGTGCAGATACATTTGGGGAATACGCACTTGAAAACCCAGAGTCTATCAAAATTATTGCAGTTGCTGAACCACAAAAAGCTCGAAGAGAGAAATTTGTTAAAAAGCATGAGATTTCCGAAGAAAACAGTTTTGAGAGCTGGGAACCCTTACTTGACAAAGAAAAATTTGCTGATGTTGCACTAATAATGACACAAGATCAAATGCATTATGAACCAGCAATTAAAGCAATGAACCTAGGTTATGATGTTCTTCTTGAGAAACCTATGGCAACTACTCTTAAGGAATGTAAATCTCTTGCTGATGTTTCAGAAAGTACTGGTAAGATTTTGCAAATTTGTCATGGCTTACGTTTTGGACCATTTTTCTCAGTCATAAAATCGATAATTGAATCTGGTAAGATAGGAGGTGTTGTAAATATATCTTTACGTGAAAATGTCTCACCATTTCATTATGCTCATTCATATGTTAGAGGACATTGGCATAATAGAGAAAAATCAAGTCCCATGATTCTAGCAAAATCTTGTCATGATATGGATATCTTATTCTGGTTGGTAGGGCAAAGAGTTCAAAGGTTAAGCTCTTTTGGCTCTCAGAAATATTTTGGGAGAGATAACATGCCTGATGGAGCACCAGATTACTGCATTCAAGGATGTCCTATTGAAAAATCTTGTTTATACAATGCATCACGAATCTATCTCGATATAATACCTTTATTGCAGATTGGAGCAAAGAGCTCCAAAGGTTTAGAGAAATTCATTGTAA
>JAGLXK010000362.1 GCA_023132955.1 Candidatus Heimdallarchaeota archaeon | reverse complement strand
TCCAAATATTCTCCTTCACCATCAAAATCAATAGTAACATAATCAGATAAGTAATGATAATCAAAAGCGGAAGCTTCAATATTATACGTAGCAGCACCTAGACCAGTGAAATTGCAGAAACCATCGCTGTTTGTAATATCATCTGTTATGTAATACCAATTTTCACTGTATAAGAGAACAGCTGCTCCTACTATAGGATTTGTAGTTTCAAAATCATAGACATAAACATCAATGAAACCATTACCAGGCACAAAGACGTTTACAAGATAGAATTCAACATATTCTCCCTCATCTTCATAATCAATAGTAACAGCAGAATCATTGTATTCATAGCCAGAAGCGAAAATATCAATATAGTAGAGACCAAGACTTAAACCAGTGAAATTGTAGAAACCATCAATATCTGTAGTACCAAAATCTATGTTGGTATAAACATCATCATAAAGCCAAACGTCTGCACCTTGTACAGGATTTATAGTAAGTTCATCATAGACATAAACTTCAATATATGCATCATCCAGGTCTAATTTAAATGGGTCATCAATGGTAACAAAAGTTGATTGGGATAGTAGTGGTGAAATAATTCCAAGCATTAATAAAGAGAAAATGAACCCAGAAAGGATTTTTTTCTTGTTTTTCAATTTTTTACACCTTTTTTTTTAATTAGTTTTTAGTTGACTAATTGTTAAACTATTAACATAAGGTTGATAAAAGTTTCTATTCACATTTAGTTTATATAAAACAACAATTATTCAAGTAATTATTTACATCAATAAAAAAAAGGTTTAATAAAACCTGATTAGATTATATTTTTAACTCATTATTGGAATAATCATTATCATAAATCTTAAAACTTAATCAACAAAGAGAATTCCTTCCTTTCCCTCTTTTCCCTCTATTTCAAATCCATTCTCTTGATACATTCCTATTGCTCTTTTGTTTGCTAATGTAACAGCTGAACCTATATTTTCACAATTTAGCTCTTCAAAATATTTTATTATAGTATTTCTGAACAATGCTTTTCCCAAACCAAAACTTTGGTATGAGGGATTAACAGCAAAATCTACAATGAATCCACGTTGATCTATAGGAGCCAGAGTGATTATGTATCCAGCTATTTCACCTTCCTCAGTTAAAGCAAAATATGAAGTTTCTTCACTCAGAGAACCGTAATAACCACTGAAAAGTCTCGAAATTAAAGATATATTGTAGTCAATACTGTACTTAGAAAGAATATTTATGTTATCCTCAAAATCAATGTTTGAATAAACTTTATTTTGGAGTTCTGATACTTTTGTCCAAGAAACCTCATTT
>JAGLXK010000361.1 GCA_023132955.1 Candidatus Heimdallarchaeota archaeon | reverse complement strand
CCCATAACCACCAATTCTTAGGAGCAGGATTGAATCCTCCTGCAATAGGAAAACCAAATTCCACGTTTATATATTCTTTAAAATTTCCATGTAATGGAACAACTATTCTTTTGCAATATTCTTTAAGAATTTCAACTCTATCAATTATATCGAAAGGGTTTGACCAGGTAAAACTATCAGGAGCAAAGACCACTTCAAAATCAAAACTTTGACAAAGTTCTAAATGTCGTTTCCAAACTTTGTCAAAGTCCTTTATTGCTTCTCTAAAATCCCAATCAAGCATTTTAATTGTATTAGCTTCATCGTTTTTAGGAAAACGCATAGTTCTACAACCTTTTTTAAAAGCAGTTCCTTTAATGATAGAATCTAAATCCCAACCAGAACAGTGTTGTGTATGGCTAATATAAACAGCTTCAAGCAATTAGATGACCTCCTGAAAATCTTCTAAACGAGTTTGTTCTTCCCAAGAAGCAACCTTTTCTTCAATGGTTTTTTTCTCAAAGAGTTTTTTCCTTTCCCTCTCAACATTTCTAGGTTTTGTTCTAGTTTTTGCCATCTCAATATCTTTGGGATTGAGTTCTATCCCTACAAAATTCCTTTTAAGTATAAGAGCAACTAAAGCTGTAGTTCCTGAACCCATAAAACAGTCTAAAACTACTCCTTTAGTCCAACCTTCACCACATCCACAATCAGTCCAACCAACTGTTTTTGTAATGTTTTTCATTGCTGGTTGTCCTTTAGTACCTAAAACTCTAGCTTTTCTATCAACGCCCCAACTAACCCTTTTCTTCCCTATAATTTCATTTATCCTTTCTCTAGGTTTGCCACACCTTTTACAAATTTTTTTAGGACATGCAGATTTTATCAAAGGTTCGATCAAACTCGGATTAAAAACAGCATAATGAGATTCAGGAAAAGATTCAGTTGGAATAGTCCAAACATCACCTGGATTCTTCCCTTTTTCATGTTCTGAAGCATCATACTCAAAACCACTATAAACTGGATTACCATACCCTTCATGTTTTATAGTAGCATTCTTGCTTTTCGCTTTAGGATGTTTAAGAGGAGAACGAATAGGATCTAAATCGTAAAAGTATTTCTGATTCTTAACAAGCATAAAAATTGTTTCATAGCTATTAGTTAAGCGATCTACATGTGGCATGGGAAGAGGATTCGGCTTATACCAAACGATAGTATTACGATTAATCCAGCCTTGTTCATCAGTTAAACGTAAAAGTAAGCGTAAATTCTGATTAATTAAGCATTTTCGGGGAAGAGAATATTCAGGTTTGATGTTGAAGGTTATCCCTCTTTTTCGAGCTTCTTTGTTATCAATATTAGCTATTCCAGTATATTCACTCCAACCAATTCTCTTACCCATCTTTCCAGCATAACTGTTGCCATGAACCCAAAACATAACTCCTTTAGGTTTGAGAACTCTTTTCAGTTCAGCAGTAATCTGAAGAGTTTTTTGTAAATATTTTTCAAGAGTTTTTTCTTGACCTAGCTGTCCTTTTACTTTATAATCTCTACACAACCAATAAGGAGGAGAAGTGACAATGGTATCAACACATTCATCAGGAAAAGTTTTGAGAACTTCTAAAGCATCACCTTGAT
>JAGLXK010000360.1 GCA_023132955.1 Candidatus Heimdallarchaeota archaeon | reverse complement strand
GTATCTAAACCTTCCAGAAGAAGTTCAGCTCTATCTCGACCATTGTTATCATCATCATCAGCTATAGGCATCCCAAAATCGGATAATATCTTCTCCAGAATGTATGTTGTTTGCTGGTACATTGTATGTCCATTTGTTATTCCATGATTTGTAGCATTGGCTGCATATGCAGCTACCAAAGGAGAGATAGTTTCATAATTCAATGGCTTCTGAAGGAAACGAGAGAATGTTGAATTATACCAGCTCGTATGAAGATAAGTATAATCATCATAATTTGTTGAATCCGAAATAATATCTGAAATGTTGTCATCGCTAATGAAATAAGGTTGATAATTAAAATCTCCAAAGAATCCTACTTGGTTGGTGGTTGCTTTCAGGGATAACATATCGTTTAAATTGTATTTGACATCAGCTGTTCCTTCTACAGCACACACAGTACCATTTTCATCAACCAGGTTATCTGTCCAGTTCAAATCATTTGTCAGGAATGGTTCATTGTAATTATTACTCCAAGTGGATATTAATTGTGTAAGCAGAGCTGTTTGAACACTATAAACCAATTGAGTTACATCTAATTGTTGATAACTACTTGGAGGATCTGAATGTACAGCTGGGTCATGATTTTCAGCTGTTAAATCGAATCTAGTTTCACCACTCGTTTCTACGAAATCCCATGAGCTCGCTTGATAATTATCCTTAATATCCCACCGATAGAGATAGTTCCCTAATGTACCAGAAAGAGCTTCTACTTGTGCTATTTCATCTATATTAAGATCTGGGTCTAGATCCATATTATCAAGAAGATCTAAAATGCCATCTATGTAAAATGGTGCATCTCCTGTAAAAAGTGAATCAAACCACGAGGGATTGGTGTCCATTGGTGTGATTTCACCAGGAGGTAAATCACGATATTTTCCAATCAAATTAAAATAAGGAGTAAAGAAAGAAACTAATAATGAACCTATGATAAAGCCTACAACCATTATCCTTTTCACACTATGTCTTGTGCGTATTTTTGGGAAAGAAAATGATTTTGCTTCAAAAGCAATCAGAACTAAAAATACCTCGAGTATTAAAACAACGGGAACAATGTACTTCAAAAACAAATCGGGTAATGGAATAGGAATAAATTCATTAAAATAAGTGTTAATAATTGTTGCAACCAAAAGCCCTAGAAATAGAATAGAAAAAGCTATGTTCCAAGCGGTTATACCTCTGGGCATCATTGCAGCAACGGGTAATTTAGTACTTCCTGTTTTCATCTTTTTATATTTAGGAACTACAGCGGGTTTTGTCTTTAGTTTAGCTCCCTCTTTAAACCGCTTAGTGTTTTTAGCCGAATCTTTGCTTTCTGACATCTTCTTTCCTCGTGATTATAAAGTATCAAGAGTACCGATGGTTACCCTAATGACTCTATACTCCTACTTTATTCAAAAACTTTTTGCGATATAAATACTTGCAAATTGGCCATCAGCCTCGAGAAAAATGGAAGTGTTAAAATTCTTGCTTTTAGACTTTGGGAAAGAAATTTACACACTTAGTTTAAATATAAACAGGTCCAAAATGGGTTTTTTGTGTTAATATATGATTTTGTATATAATATTAATGAAGTAAGGTATTCCTGAAAGTTTGAAATATATCTGAAAAAAACAATCTAGTGTTAATGAATAAACTACAAATTCAATCAATGAAGATGATGTAAAATCAACAAAACAAATTGTGAAGGAATGTCATACATTCATTCAAATACAACTCACATTTATCGATAAATGGTGAACATTTCTCATATTGAGAATATTGCTATTTGGAAGTGATATCCATTAAAGTAAAACTGATCTCTTACCCAAAGGAAACTGATTTAATTGCTAAAATGGCTGCAGCAATCTGTTACTCAGGTGGTCATGATTACGAAGAAATAAGAAAGGATGCTGAAAGTAAACCTGCAAAATATCTTAGTAAAATAGTTAAGAATGGTCATTTATCTATTCTCGAACATAATATCTATGTTTTCTATATTTCCGGTTTAAGTAGAGTAGCAAGTCATCAACTAGTCAGAAAGCGTATTGCTAGTTATTCCCAACAATCACAAAGATATGTTGATGCAAAAAATTTCAGAGCTGTTATTCCTGATACAATTGAAAAATCCCAATTCCTAGAACAGTACAACAAGAAACTTGAGGATTGCAGCAATTTGTACCAGCGGATGGTAGATGGGGGTATTCCGAAAGAAGACGCAAGATTCATCTTACCAGGTGCAACAACAACACAGTTGATGGTTTCCATGAACGCACACGCTTTAGTCGACTTTTTTGTTCAGAGATTATGTGTGCTTAGCCAGTGGGAGATCAGACAACTTGCTTTAGCAATGTTGGAAGAAGCTCAGAAAGTTTCTCCTTTAATATTCAAAGATTTAGGTGCATATTGTGATTTTTATGGCTATTGTCCAGAAAATGATAAATCATGTGGAAGAATTAAAACTTTGAAAGAATTACTAAAATAACAATAAGTGAACATTCGAATTTTACTCCTTTAGCTTATAATTGTATAGTGAACAATAAATAGAAACAGTTATTCAATAAATTCAGATATCCCATCATCGTTTTCTATTTGTACTGTAGTTTCGTCCTTAATTTTCGGCAAAATTGCATTCATTCTTGTGAGGATAATCGTGTAGAGGATTGCTACAACAATAAGTGAAGGACGAATTATGAATTCAGCTATAGTATTTGGAGGGATTATGAAATAAATTATCATTGAATATAAACCTGCAAATAGAAATAGAATCAGTATTGAAATTAAGGGCCAGAACATCATTTTGATAAGGATCCACCACTTCTGAAGCACATCTAGCTCTTTCAGAGGTTCGTGTTCAAAATCGGTTAAGGTTAAGTTATCTTCATAGTGTTTCACTTGTTCCTTTGCGTAATCTCCGGTTGGTAAAATGTAAAATTTTTCGTGAAAATAGAATTCCAGAAAGAATATAGATAGAAGCAATCTCAAGGCTATGCAAATCCCTGCAGATACTTGGTAAAGTATGATGTCAATTCTGCCAAGTGTATCTGGGAAAAACATGGAGTTTACATTTGCAAGTAATAGAGACAATGTTGTACCCAAAATTAAGAAAATTCCGAAACTCAATTCATTTTTGAGATTCAAATCTCCCCCCCTGAATAAATCAATCATCAAGTTAATAATGCCTATTATTAACCAGATTGTAAAAACATATACGTTCAAACTTATAGCAGACTGTAAAATTATTATTGCTATTGCTATCACGCCAAAAAGATGATGACAAAAAACCATAATCTGAGAACCAGGAGCTGTT
Source organism: Candidatus Heimdallarchaeota archaeon (assembly GCA_023132955.1). GTDB lineage: Archaea > Asgardarchaeota > Heimdallarchaeia > Heimdallarchaeales > Heimdallarchaeaceae > UBA460. Next base: position 16,027 of record JAGLXK010000360.1, on the reverse strand, counting down.
TTCTTGGTTTTTTTCCAATCAACCTCAAAGACTTTATCTCTTATTCTCATTTTTATCGCCCTAATGCTTCTTGTACTAATCTATGTGATGGGGAATATTTATTCATCAACCTGTAAAGTGACAAAATTATGTTATCTTCATATCCATTGATCTCGACATAATCACCACCAACTGAATATAGAATTCTTCTAACTTCAGCTTCTCTACTCAAATATTCATCTCTCACTAAACTAGGAAAGACATTATCTATGATTTCTTTATATTCAAGATTCTGAGCTTCACTAGTTATCCATTCAGATGAGGCAAGAATATTGAAAGCCATAGTAGAAAAATTAACGAATATTACTCTGCTCCCCATAGAATGAAGCAAATGTAACCCTTGAAGCTTCTTTTTTAAATCACCTTCCAAATCAGAAAATATTATAGCTATTGAATGATTCAATCGATTGTTTCTGGTAAATTTCACAGCATTGATGAAGTTACTTTCAACCCCATGGGGCTCAATGTCAAATAAATTCAACATTAATCTCAATTCATTTTTCCCAACTTGGGGAACAATGAATCTACTAACATTGTCCCCATATGCAATCACTGCCAAATCATGACTTGTCCCTCTGATGAGTGAGGAAACTTCAACAGCAGAAGATAAAGAATGTTCAAATTTAGGACCAAACATAGTACTTCCTAAATCAAGGTATATTAGGAAGTGAAGATTTCTTTCATCTTCATATTCTCTGGTAATTAATTTGTCATGTCTTGCAGTAGCAAACCAGTCTATGTGTTTTACTTCATCCCCTGGGAGGTAATCACGGAGTGCAAAGAATTCATCGCCACGACCCCTAATCCTTTGAGCAAATTCATGAACCATTTTAAGAAGAAGTTCTTTCTTGGTTTTCCAGGGTATATTGATACGTGGTCTTTGGGGAAGCACCTTTATTGTAGTAATTTCTCTCAGAATTCTTAGATTTTTGAACAGCTGTTGATGAGGTCCCACAGCTATTTCTATTGGTCCAATTTCTGCATTTCCTCTTCGAATTGCTAATAATATCCATACGATTTTCTGTGTTTGATCAGATTCTAATTTTAGATATAATTGATCTGGTATGTTGATACTTTGGAGGTGATATGAAAATCGTAACGTGGTTTTAATCCTAATTGTTTTTTTCGAACAATTGGTCAGATTTACAGCAACAGCAAGTAAACCTCTACTCCTCAGGTATTCTTTTGATATTCTCACATCAACATCAAAAGAAACATCTTGTGTTGTTAGGTAGTGAACAAAAGCAGAGGCTATTACTAACCAAAAAAGAAGACCTGGAATAATTAAGATATAATTATCAATAGATAAACCTAGAACTATAGATAAACTTCCCAAAAGGATGAATATGCGTCCATTCTTTGTTAGTTCAAAGATTTTTTCCTCTTCCATGGTTAACTTCCTCATGCTTAGGTTAAATTACAACTTCAACTTCTGTCAGAATATTTTGTATAATTTCTGAAACCCTAATTTGTTCAATTTCAGCCTCAGGAGACAAGATCAATCTATGATTCATGACTGGAAAGAAAATAGATTTGATATCATCTGGTTCTACAAAATCTCTTCCTCTTATTGCAGCAATTGATCTACTTAATGTTAACAGAGCTATAGAACCTCTAGGGCTTGCGCCCAATGCTAGAGATGGTACAGATCTTGTAGCAACAACAAGTTTTGCAATATATTCGATTATCTGATTGCTCAAAATTACGCTGCTCTCTATTTCATTTGATAATTTTTGTAAAGTATCCTTTTTTGTAACAGCGTTTACATCAGCAAACATTTCCTCTTTCTTTTTCAGCAGCATAGATATTTCTCCTTGCAAAGAGGGAGGATAAACAGGTATTTTTACAAGGAATCGGTCTATCTGAGCTTCTGGTAGAGGATAGACTCCGGTACTTTCAATGGGATTCTGAGTCGCGATAACCATAAAAGGTTCTGGAAGTTTGTAAGTTTTTTTTCCTGAAGAAACTTGCTTCTCTTGCATAGCTTCCAGAAGCGCAGATTGTGTCTTTGGAGGACTTCTGTTTATTTCATCAGTTAGAAGAATATTAGTGAAAACTGGTCCTTCAATGAATTTAAACGAGCTTGTTTCTCTTTCATATATATTTCCACCAGTAATATCCGCAGGCATCAAATCGCTTGTAAATTGAATTCGTTTAAATCCTACTTTCATTACTTCTGCTAGAGTGCTAGCCATCAAAGTTTTAGCTATTCCTGGTACACCTTCTAGAAGAACATTTCCTCCACTTAGCAATGAAGCAAACATAAGTTCAATGACATTTTCATTTCCAACAATCCTTTTCTTCATTTCGTCCATAATTTTACTGAAAATTTCTTTCGTTTCTTGTATTTGTGTCATTCATATCACCTTCTTTTTTGTATGGTTTCCAACTTCTTAAACAGAAATAGGAATGTATCGTGATCTAATTTCTTTGTTAGTGCGAGCTCATAAAGCTCTCTCTCTTCCTCTTCGAATAGATGAGAAGGAACAAATTTCATCTTCTCTAGAATAAAATAATTATAACCCTTACTTGGATAAAGTTCATGTTGAAAATATAAATAAGAAAGAACTTTTTCCTCAACTGTTGGATTAATGGGGGATCCAAAGGTATCAAATAGCTCTCTCCGTCTACTCCAGATTTTTTTTGAGATAAATTTCTTATAGGATTCCTTTGTTTTATATACGTCTTTAACTCTTGGAGTTAAATAATAAAAAATCAACACTAGAAGAACTGCTATAAATATGAAATATCGAGTTTTTGACAACAAAATCACAGTTCCATATGTTTGGTTAACTATACCCTCTGTAGAGGCGAAGGGCCACCTTTTATGGCTTTCTTCAAAACAAACTAAAGATTCTGAACCCCCAGAATATGCTCCAATAAGATTTATTGCCAGATTAATATTATCGAATCCCGCGGTGTACAAATCATTAGAAAGGAAACTTACTGCAGAAATTGCTACTATTACTCCAGAACCTCTACTTATCGCTACAGCTACCTTGTAGCTTCTAGTATTTTCTGAGATTTGATTCCACATCTTGTCTCCATTTCCGTCGATAAAAGTTGTAGGCTCAGTTGCAATTGATTGAACTTCAGCTTGTTGTGAGCTTGTTAAAACATAGAGAATTGCTTTCGCTTGAGCAAAACATAATGTTCCATTAACAGTTGCAGGTGAGTGTGTAAAAATAAATTCTGGAGTAGGGTAATAATTTTCTGTTTCTAATAGCATAGAAGCAGATATTCCTAAACCTAAATATCTTGCAAGATCATAAGAAGAACCTGACCCCACGAGAAGAAGAAGTGTTCCCCCTCGTCCAATAAACGAATCTATAACAACTTTTTCTGCAGATCTATAGTTTTTAGCCCCCCCTGCAATTACAAGAATTGAGGAATCAGGCAGTGTTTTTACTGGTTCGGTTGACAAGACAGTTCTAGTGGTATTGAATCCTCTTTCCTGAAGAAGAGAATTAAAAATAGACATTCCACTTGGCGTAGTGTCATACATTGTATAGGGCGGAGGAGAACTAGTAATATTGATGCTTAAGGGGATTGTAACTATAACAAATATCAGTAGAGTCTGAATAACCATTTTAAAGAATGGTGAATATTTATTAGAAAAGAAAGCCTTTGAAAACTTCATTCTACCTCACCTAGTTGTTTTATTTGAGATATCTGAATATCTATTTCCTTACCACTCAAATCTTTGATAGTTTTCAATTCCAGGATAAACTGTTCAAGATTATCATAGGTCATTTGAGAAATCCTATATCGTGCCACATAGAAGATATCTACTATCCATTTGAAATGGGGGAGGATTTCAGGTAAATCTAGAGATAAGGAAAATTCTTTTGGTGTAAGGTAAGTTTCTCTTTTAATTCCAAGAACCATTTTCATATTCTTATCCAATTGATGATATCCAAAGATTATTCCCTCAGTATAATTTCCTTTTTTCAAATAATCTTCTAAAACATCAACTAAGGTAACAATCTGTGTACTGAATTTTTGTCTTCTTGTAGAAATTGTGTATCTGCTATGTACTGAACTTGCACTTGTTAGATTTACTTCTTTCCTTTTTCGAAGGTATAGCATGAAAACTAATATTAAAATCGCAACTCCTATACTTATAGGAAGTATGCGCGAAGAAATACTAGGTTTTTCAGTCTGCGTGATTCCACCATTTGAAGGAGTAGGAGGAGTAGCGGTTGGGTAAGTTGGTCCAGAAGTGGTTGATAAAGGATCTGACGTTGTGTTAAAATTCCCAATGTTTGTTGTAGTAAGCGTGCTAATTGGAATATCGTTAATACTTTCATAGCTTTCTTGAGAACTATTTAACAAGATGAAAACGATCAGACAAACTACTAGAAGTAGAATTCTAAGATTGAAGTACTTACTAATATCTTTAGACATTGTTTTCACCTTCTATGGAATCGTCAATAACTAACTTGCTCTCACTTAAGAATGCATATATCCTACATAATGGCCAGTAATCAGTTAAGCAGATCTGATACTTATGTTCTGCTGTAACATAACCCAAATATGCACATTTGCCTTCAGCAAAATACTTGCAATATTTCTTTTCTGTGGATTTTAATAGGGTCTCTACTTTTCGATTCATGTAAACCATAGATAATGCCTGGTATTGTCTATCGTCAGATTTAGGGGGTTTATCCAGATCAAAAACTGTTTTTACTGACAGAGGCATTTTTGGTTGTATTAGGTTAGAATAAGTAATTTTTGCTCCTTTTTTAGGGAGAAACATATTTATGAATAATTTACCAAATCGAACACCTATTACGCCCCCTAGAGATCCAATAATTAAGAAAGATACCGAAAATATAAAAATGAAACCTAGATACCAAAATCCTGCGAAGACTCCTGAGATACTAGCTGCTAAAGAACTGAATAAAATCACTTGCGAAAGATGTAGTGTAACAAACAGTAAAAATGTTATTATCGCAGAACTAAGAACTAAATCTCGTGCTTCTTCTCCCCAAAAAAGAGCACAAATAATCCCAGCTAAAAAGAATGGCAAAAAAATGGTGAGCACATAATTAGTAATCAGAGAATCTAAGTTTTGTGAAATGAAAGTGGATAGAAATGGGAGATAAAGAATTTCTTCAGGACTCCAAATAAGTCCATAGAATAATGAAAAATCATCTAAATAATACAATATCAAGCTGAGAGTAATTGATATGGCATAAGTGATAGCAAGATAAGTTGAGGTTCTTCTTATCAAAACTCCTAGATACTCCCGTTTTCCCCTATTCTTTAAGGAGGGAAAGAATAGCTTATAGAGAAGATATTTGAAATCAAGTTTGAAAGGAACAGGTCCCTTTTTTCCTGCTTTTGGTGGGGGAGGGTTGTAAGAAGCATTTTGTCTTTCCATATTATCACCTAAATTACTATAAGATTCGTCCCCCTTGCAGCTTTTATGATGAACCTTATGAATAGAACATCAAGTAATAGTATCAAACTAATACCAATCAATCCAAAGAAGATTTGATAGACAGATATTATCAAAAAAACGGCAAATATTGACAAGTACATGGTTGTTATTAAAAGAGAAAATGCAACAATGGCTGTGATGTTAATAGAAGCTAAAATCGATTTAACTCTGTTTTTTGAAGATCTGTACCAAGAAATGCTAACACTTAGAGCAATTATAACACTCAGAAGAAATATAGTATTCCCCAAAAAATGCAAAGAATTCTCAATTGTACTAAAAACAAAAGCAAAAATAATGATTATACCAACTCCCAAAATCCTAGTAAAACCAACAGAAAAATGCATGTAAAGAGGTGGTGATGAAGAGCCCATTTTTTCATGCAATGTTGGAACATCTGAACCACATGCCCAACAATTTCTGCTAAAAGCTGGAACAACTTGGTTGCAGTTTTCGCATTGAAGTTTAGGAAAAGACCAACAATTACCACAAAACTGTCCATTGTAAAGAGGATACTGACATTCAGGACATAACATCATTCTTGTTGAGTCGTCAATAAGTCTCCCAACACTTTTCTTCTTTTTAATTTTCTTCTCATATATCTTGGTTTTTCCCTCATATTGTTCACAATCATTGATTCTATGTTCGCTATAACAACTAGGACAAATTTTCGGGACTTTAAACAAAATCCAAATCGCAAAGAAACCAAAAATACCATAAGAAACATAACCCATTAGTTGAAGTTGTGAAATAATGAATTTCTCGCTAAAAACCTGGAAATTATAATTCCAGTATGCATGAAACCCAACAGAAACTAACAGAAACAGAAGAAAAATTATTCTTGAAGATAATTTCTTCTTGTTTTTTCTTGATATGAATAGAAAACCTACTCCGAATGCAAGTAACATAGAAGTGACAGAATGTAAGGGAAATACAGTCCTCGTATTAATTAGTATATCAATTATTTCTTGATTATTTAATGCTGAAGCGAAATATCCTGTTGGAGGATTGCTCAAAATTGAGAAGGACAGGAACTGTTCAAACAAATCAAACCATGCTCCATAAAATGCCCCTAATAAAACAAAAGTTCGATGGGTTGGTATTAAATTAGTTACAATGTTCTTTTTTCCAACGCTAATTCTTGCATAGTTTCCAAGAAGAATAAGAAGCGGAAATATCTTGGCAAATTCCTCCAAAAGAGGAATTATTGACACATACAATACTGAATTGGCCAACTCATAAGTAACTCCTGGTATACCTATTGATGTTAAAATACCTTTAAAAGAAAAAATTAGTAAAACAGCTTTGTTCTCTATCACAGCAGCAAAGTAAGCTGTTAGTGAAGCTGTAACTAATAACAATGGAAATATTTTCCCTATAACTGATTTTTCAATATTAGTACTAGTTATGGAAAAAAGAAAATAAAGACTGGAAATCCAAACTAGAAAAAATAGAATGATTACAAATATTATTACAATTGAAAAATAATTTGATTTTGCATAATAACTCAGTAAAGAATAAGGTAGATACATTATACCAATCAAAATGCCAACTAAAACCAGTTTTCCTACACTTGAAAGACTGAAGATTCTATTGTACAGAAATCTGCTAGGAACCACTATGGAAGAACTACTTTCACCAACACCCTCCTCTGAAGTTCGAATCATTTCTATTCTCCTGAAATGGTTTAGCAGACACAAGAACTTTCCTGTTGAGAAATATAAAATTAATACACTTAAATCTATTTTGGGATGATGATTTACTGAAAAACAAAAAACCTTAACTTCCGGAAAATAAAAAAATCTAGAATAAAGATATTTAATAAGAGTGGTAGTAGGCTCTTGTAGGTTTTCTGAATTATTCGATTAAGGCAGATTCTGTGATGTCTCCTATTGCTTTGAACAACCCAATGAAGAAGACTAATAGACCAACGACTAAACCAATAAACCATACATAGGCTACGGAAGACGCGTCGAGTGCGATAAAGCCTAATTCTGCAATTCCTCCATTAAGTAAAGCTCCAAATGAGATCAAAGCAACAACTAAAGGTATTAAACCAAGAAAGAAGAACAGAATTGAAACTTTTAACGATTGTATTATGCTTACCATACGCAAAACCTCTGGTTTTTATTTTTAGGAATCTATGCCTTAAGAATCTTTTAAATGTTTGTTTACTGCCCCCTCAATTTAATGTCTAAACAAAGCTAAGACAAAATGATTAAAGCTTTTTCGTAAGCTTTTCTACTTTTTCTTTTATCTCTTGAATTCTACTCTGAGAACCTGCTAATTGATAATTTTGCAAAGCTTCAGCATAATATTTCAGTGCCATTTCCGGTTTTTCATCCTCTACAAAAAGGGCATTGTAGAACGCCAGATGAGCTTTTATAACTGGTTCTTCAGATCCTCTTTCTTCAATTAACTCTACTGCCTTTTTAAGATATAATTTTCTACCAGAAATATGCTTTTCTGCTGCAGCTCTAGATATGTATGATTTAGCTTTACAATCCATTTCATCGGCTTTATTATCCAGTCTCTGATAAGACATAGCAGCTTGTTCAAAATATGAGGCAGCATCTACAAACCTTCTTTCTTTCATCTGCTGTATCGCCATGACTCTAAGGATTTTAGCCTGCTGTTCAAATACTCTTTGATATTCAGTAACCATACCTAATCTATGGTAAAAACCACCAGAACGACCTAGATAATTAGCTGCTTCTAATGCCTTGTTATATTTTATTGCACTCATTCCCAAGTATTCATTTTGTAAAGCTTTAGCCACGTCCATTTGCTTTCTATTATCTTCTTCTTTTAGAATTTCAATTGCAAACTCTGCAAACTTAGCAGCTTCTTTGTAGTTCTTTTGCTGAGCTGCCAATCGCGCTTTTCCCAATTCTTCATTTGCTTTTTCTTTGGAAGATTTTCGAGTTCCTTTAAACAACAAAGAACACCTCTCTTAGAAAGTTTTACAAGCTAGATTAAAATCATGACGTTTTTAAATTACTGTTGGTGACAATCGACAGCTGTTTTATCTAAAAAGACGTCGTTCATCGTCAAATTGAAGCTCTTCAACGCCAGAAACTGGAGATCTGAACTGTATCCCTCTTATGATAACAACAGGAATCATTTCTCCTGCTTGTCCCATCACTAGTTCTGCAGCTGAACAAACTTCATCAGCTAAAGCTACAATTGTTGATGTAAGTTCATACCCAAAAATATCTTTTCTTCCTCTTGAATCATCAATTACTGGAAAATTGTAAGAACCAATAGCCACATTGATAGCTCCGCGCCTTAATGCTCTTCCGTGCGTATCAGATACAATTACAGACACATCTTTCTTCAGAAAATTGTTTAGAACTTTGTTTATTGCCATTGCTGATTTGTTGGAATCATCGGGAAGAGTAACCGCACTATTAGGACGGGCATTGGACTGATCAACAGCTGAATTCGCACAAATCCAATTATGTTTAGTCTTAGTAATAATAATGTTATTTTTCACTTTAAGAATCTTCGATGCTTCACTAACAATTAACTGGACTAGAGCAGGATCCTTACCAGTTTTTCTTGCGATATACTCGGCAAAAGGAGAGGGGGAAAGCTTCGGTAAGAAATACTCATTACCTTCTGCTCTTGAGATGATAGTATGAGCAATTACAAAAACATCTCCTTCAATTATATCCAGTTTTTCTTTTTGGAGAGAACTTATAATTAGAGCACCTATATCATCGTCCTTAGCTACAATTGGTAGTTTTAATGGTATTAATTCTACTCTTGTTATTGCTCTCACCTATTGAAATAAGAGTACGTGAAGGATTAATTAGTTTCGATAGGAGGTAAAGGTTTAGCTGTTTTCTTTTTAATTGATGACAATTTAAGAGCTGCAGCTAGAGCTTCAGACCATTTATCTTGTTCTACTTTTTCAACATCTAGAATATTTTCCTTAAGAGCTAAATCAAACAACTCTTTTCCTGCCTGGGTACGAATAATGATTATATTACTATCATCATCAACACCCACATTCCCAATAGATATGTCTGCGAACTCAGCAGAAAAATCTTTACAATATTTACATCCTTCAGCTTTTGCTTCAGCACATTCCTTGATTTTTATATCAATAGTTCCATCTGAGCCCACAAAGAAAAATTTACCTCGAGCACAATCTGTTTTACTAATTTCTTCAGCACTCAAGCCAAGATTTTGAGTAATTATATTTCTGAAATCCCTTGGATTATAACTACTCATACAAAAAAGACCAATTTTGTATTTTACTCGATAATCAGCGCCTAAATTCTTCATGTTGATAGCATTTGTTAATGTATCAGTATGACATGGTAATCCTACAACAGCTACCGCGTCTTTCTGACTAAGTTTTATTGAAGTTAATTTTGTTAAAGCAGGATTTAATGTATACTTTGAACGTGCAGATTTTTTAATGTCGAGCTCATTAAGTGCCAAAACCGGAACAGGGCCCAATAGATCAGTAATATGCCCTGTAACTAACGCACTATCGATATCTCCCTTGCTCATAGCGTTCAAGAGCAAAGTTGTAACTATACCACCGTTTTGAGCTTTTTCCCTGACATCCTCGAAGACTGAATGTCCTTTGTAAAGTTCTATTATCTCCCCCAAACTTGTTTCATCATATTTAGGTTGTTCTCTTCGCTGTTTATATCGCAGACATACATCCACACAAGCACCACACGAAATACAGCCTCCAACTAATTTTGGTATAAGTTGTTCAATTGAGATTGCATATACAGGACATACTGCCTCACATCCACCACAAGATACGCAATAACCCGGTTTGATTACTTCCCTATTCAACATGGCAAAATTGGCCCTTCTTTTCTTCTTTGGCTTTGATTCACTCATTTTCAATCAATGGCAAATTAACAAATAAAAAAGCTAACGGTAGGGCATTGTCAAAATAATCAAAGCGGAAAAAAAAGCAATATACTAGAGTTCTTCAATTTCTTCTAGAATATATCTTTCGCTTCCAGTTTGTTGACTTTGAATTTCTAATTCTCTTTCGGAAACAATTTCTCTTTCTATTCTGTCTAAAGCTACGGCATATGCTCCAAAAACACCATAACCATCAGAACGAGAAACATAGGTCTTTCCTTTATTTGTAGAAATTCTCACTCTCACTTGATAAAGAATAGATCCACGAAACTTTCTTTTAGGGATTGCCTTTGCATGTATATACATTTGACCAGATGCACCAATTATATCCACATATTTCTTTACTATTTCAATTCCCATTTCAATAACAGCTTCCATGTCTGAATCCTCAACATCTCCAAGAACTCTTAAATAGTAACCTTCAGTTTCTGGTGGCATTGAAACAGTTTCAAGTAAGTCTGTGGTAGTGATCATTCCTACAGGATGATTTTCCTCATCAATAACTATCAATGCTTTATGATCTGCTTTTTGAAGCTTAACTATAGCTTCTATTAAGAAGTCATTTTTAGTACAAGTTGCAACTTCTTGAGTCATCACCTCCTCAACAGTTACTGAGAGTATGTCTAGCTGTCCTGCTTTCCTATCTCCTCGTTTTTGTCTTGAAGATTCTGATAAAATTAAATCGGTAGTATCGTGTGGGCTCATTATACCAACGAGCTCATTCGATTCATTAACAACTGGTGTTCTAGAGATGTTGTTAGTTCTGCAAATGGCAATAAATTTAGCAACAGAAGTGTCTGTGCTAACCACAATAGGATTTTGAGTCATCGCCTCTTTCACCTTTTTACTGCCAAAAATCTCTTCTGAATCTCTTAACAAATCAATATCACGAATAACTCCAATAATATGTCCCTCATCCACTACAGGAACGGAAAAAATCTTTTCAGATAAAAGTGCTCTAGCAATCACATCAGGAGCAGAATCTTTACTAACTGTAGGTACACTTTTAATTAAACTTGATACTTTTGTATCAGGTTGAACTTTTGATTGATGTGTAACATATCGTTTAGTTAAATAACCAAGAAACACATCTTGTTCCTCAAAAACTAGTATCTCTCTTGTTCTTTCTTTAAACATCGATGTAACGCTTGATAACGGTTCAGTACCATTAACTGAAACAAACTCTGTTATAATAGAAGAATCTTTGTTATTCATGCTAGCAAGTCATCAATTAATCTTTATAAAATTATAGTTTTGTGGAGATTTCAAAAACAGATTTTATACTGATTCAATAAATTAAAGCGAATATTCCTTTCTGAATTTTAACATACTCTCACCATATTGATGAGATAACCTACTTGCATGATGAAATAGCTTGTCTACATTGAAACCAGAAAGAGCTGAAGTCTCCACATAATCAAACTTATGCAATTTAGTATATTCTAACATTACTTCTTTCTCAATAGATCTAGCTTCATTTAAGTCAAATTTATTTCCACAAACTACAATAGGTATATCAGGACATTTCGAGACAACTTCATTTACCCAGATGTCTAAATCATCAGAAGAGTTTTGATTGGTGATATCATAGACAATAACAGCACAAGTGGCACCAACGTAGTATTTAGGACGGAGATAAGTAAACATCTCTTGGACACCTGTATATTTCAATACATCTTGAAGTTGAGAAACAGTTAAAGGGTCATATACAAAATATTGATTTTCAGTCTGAATTGTATTGTTTATTGTTTTTTTCCCTTTTTAATAAATGCAAAACAATTATCACAGAAATAGGAATAATTATCCATATAATCTCAAAACTATTTTTTACTATTTCATCTTTCTCATATAATTCAGTGTTTGATGGTTCAGATACATATATTTCTTCATCATAATCAACTATCACGAGTGAATAGTATTGCCCTACAGAAAAGTTTGTAATGTTGATTTTTCCAGAAGACCAAGTATAGTAAAAACCTATAAATCCTGTTTGTTCTAATACAAGAGTTTTAACAATGTCATTTGTTGAATTAAGAATATTTGCATATACTTTACTATTCTGTAATAAGATATAATCACAAAGATCATGTGGATCAGTAGAAATAGAGCAATAACTAGATAGAGTGTTGTTTTCACTGTTTATAATTAAACTATTATAGCCAAAGACAATATTGAAAGGTACTTTATAGGAAAAAATAGTGTTATTATAGTAATAATCCTCAGTTGTAACAGTTAAATTGACAAAGTATCTTCTAGGACTAAAATAATAGACATAAATAACAGTTTCCCAACAATTGCTAACATTGTTGTGCATTATAGAATAGGATTCAGAAAAATTAGCATTGTTAATAATTTCAATTGTCACATTATCCTCTGCATTACCTTGCGAGATGTCTGAACCATTCGCAAATGTAATAGTTAGATTACTTATTGATAGATGAGTAACATTATAATCGATGAGTGGTTCATTTATTAATAGTAGAAAAGCATTATCATCTGTTAAAGTCATTTGTTTTTTGTCATTATCTCTGTTTTTACTCATACAGAAACGATAATTTTCTTTTTCTATTTGCATCACTAATGCATTATATTGAAAAGAAGTGAAATACGAAAAACTAACCATGAATACAACAATTAGTATGAAGATAGTGAATGTGTATATTGTCTTTCTTTCTTTCAATAGTATTTCACCTTCTTTTTTTCGAATTTCTTCATAAATGTACCTCCTAGAAAAATAATAGATATAAATAATTATTCCCTTTGATCAAACCTTTTGATAAAATCTAAAACGCTTGTTTATTCGGTGAATGTTGATTTTGATTCATCTATAACTTTCCTTATAGTAATATCTGATTTCTGAACATTTAAGCTTCATGTGGTAAAAGGAGAGCGGAGAAGTAAAGGTAATTCTAAAGTATGTATTCCTTTCGAAACTTAAAATTTCCTTCAGTATATTGGCGAGATAACCTACTTGCATGATGAAATAGCTTGTCTACATTAAAACCAGAAAGAGCTGAAGTCTCCACATAATCAAACTTATGCAATTTGGTATAGTCTAACATTTCTTTTTTCTCAATAGATCTAGCTTCATTTAAGTCAAATTTATTTCCACAAACTATTATAGGTATATCAGGACATTTCGAGACAACTTCATTTACCCAGATGTCTAAATCATCAGAAGAGTTTTGATTTGTGATATCATAGATGATAATGGCGCAAGTAGCCCCGGCATAGTATTTGGGACGGAGATAAGTAAACATCTCTTGCCCGCCCGTATCCCTGTAAAGGAGTCAGCAAAACAGGAATTAGGTGATTAAAATAGATCTTAAATCTAATAACATTTTAAATTATTGAAACTTTATAATTTTCTTGCACAATTTGGACAGAATTTGGAATCTGGTTCAAACTGAAAATTACACTCTGGACAAATAGTGGATTTAACCCATCTTTTGAAAAATTTATTTTCTTTCAGATAGCGAGTGAAAAGGAAATAAGCAAAGACTAAGGATAAATATACCTCATATTGTTCTTCTGTTCATCTTATTTCACATGTCATTTGTTGATATAAACTTTGTTCAAAGATTAGGTTGAATCTCTTCCTCTATCATCTTTTCTTCAGCTTTCTTCAAAAACTCTTCAAAACTAAATTGTACCTTAACTAGCTCATTAGTTGAAAGAATTATTTAAACCCACCAAAAGAAATCCTACCCAAGAATATAACCGATCTTAGTTGAGTTAACACTATTAGAGAAAGAATATAAAACTAAAGGGTAAATTCTGAAGGTTTTTATACCCAAATTCACGGTTTTTAGAATTGCTTTTAAAGCAATAGGGGAAACTATATTTTAAGTAAATTAGCATAAATGGGTGAGAGAAAATGAATTTTAGAAAAGTACATTCTATATTTTTGATAATTTTAACTGGGTTAGCACCTGTACAGTCTATTAATGTTTCCTCCATAGGTGTGTTGTTAGATGGAACAGAATTTACTCTTGTACCAAACCCATCTGTAAAAGTTGGACAACTTCAAGATAATGCATATACATATACAGGTGCAGACATTGTCGTTCATGACTATGGTATTACTATAGATAATTACGTTACTGTAGTTGTAATTGATACTGGCTTATCAGATATACAATGGAAGGCGCTAGAACAGAATCCTGAAGCTAATGTTGACATTATAGGTTTTCTTACAGAAACATCTAGTGGACTTGTTAAATATATTACTGATCCAGATGATCCTTACTTAGATGATCAAACTGTTCATTATCATGGTTTCGCAGTTATATCGGTACTAGCTACAATTGCTAGAAGTGTGAAAGTAATTTTTGTTGATTTAAATAATTTTGGGCTGGAGCCATATGGATTTGAATATGGAGAAGATAAAATTTGGGAATGGATTGATTTTCATCAAGCATCAAAAGATATTGACATTGTTTCTTGGTCATGGTCGATAGATTATGATTTTAAAAGTTCTACAACTCAAAATTATTTTGACAGTTTGGTAAATAAAGGTGTTATAATGATTTCTTCAGCAGGTAATAGAGGTAATTATCGTAACACAGACATAGAAGAAGATATTTCATATATGTACCCCCAGTTCTATACAGACTGGTATACTATTGGTTCAATTGATCACGAAACTCGTTCTGATGGTTCAGGTTCAACAAAAGGTCAAAAAAGTGCTAAATCATCATGGATTGAATCTTCTACAGGGGGAAATCACATAGTTAACTGGCTTGCACCGGGAAATGGGATACCAACACTAACTCAACCATATTTTGACCAAACCCTCGAAATTTATAGAGGGTATTGGAAGTATTTTTGTGGAACCAGTGGAAGTGCTCCTTATTTAGCTGGGATTATTGCGTTAATAATAACTGGGTATCATAATGGTATTGGTTCTTCTACTGACCCTACTGTGCAAAAAGTTGTTGATATCTTACAATATGCTAGCTCAAGGAGCTCATTTGATCAACAAATGGGGTATGGTTATATAGATGTATACACTGCTTATGGGAAAGCCTATATGGAGGGTAGGTTAGCTTAAAAATAAAAAAAGGAGGATAAAATATTGAGATATAAATTACTGAGAAAATTCTTGATAACATCAGTAATAATATGTATAGTTGTCTTTCCAAGTGAATTAGTAGTTAGTGGAGAAAAACCAGTTATTGCTTCAAGGATATCTGAAATTATTGAAGTAGCCGTTATCACTGATCCAGATTATTATAAACCCAACGCTACTTTATTTGGTATTGAAACAGAAGTTGAAATCCTAAATAGAGATACTAAAAATCAAACTGTTGTTGAGGTAGCAATTTGTTATCCAAAAGTTCATTTTAAAGCAACATTAGTTGATCAATCATTAGAAATTGAACGAATATCAAGTTGTCTTGATATGTCTGCAATGTATTCCTATCAACCTAACATCACAGTTGAATATGACTTTATGAGGTTTTACATTAATCAAACAGGTTTAAGTCACCTTCCAGATGGTAATTATACTCTAAATAGATATATTGAGTATGGTTCTTCAACTGTCAATGGAACTCCTGGAGAAATGTTATTAACTTATATTAGTATGAATTCAGGAATCATGAATGTAACTTATAATTATTTTGACAATCCACATACTAATGA
>JAGLXK010000036.1 GCA_023132955.1 Candidatus Heimdallarchaeota archaeon | reverse complement strand
ATACCTCATGAAATTGAAACCAAAAAAACTGCTATTAATGGATATATTGCTGATATTAAAGATCTTGAGGACTACAAGAGAGAAATAGAAGAAATATTGTTGAAAAAAGACGAAAATAAATGGGATGAATTAGAATCACTTCTGAGTCAAACAAAGGAGAAAATGAAATATAGATTCATTTAGCAAAAATCTTTAAACTAGAAATAAAAATAGCTTTTGAGATTAATAGAAATGCTTTTATTCGAATGTTAGGAGCAAAGAACAGAATAATTGGGGTGAGCCTTATTGCCAGTTACAAATCCGGAATACAGAGCTATCGCACGAGCACATATTATGGAAAAAAAAGTTTGTCGAAAGTGTTATGCAACCAACCCGGTAAACGCTACAAAATGCCGTAAATGCAGATCGAAAGAGCTCAGAATGAAAAGATCCAATAAGAAATAGATACAATTCAGGCACTCAATTCTGTAATAAAATTCCACACTGTGTTGTCATAAGATTTAAATGCAATTTATAATCTCTGTAGATAAATCAAGTACAAAAAGTCGGAAATACTTTGATTCATTTAATGTGATATACTAATGAGCACCGGAAGCGAAGAAATTAGCCTTGATGAAAAGAGAACAAATCTTACTTCTCTTAGACTAAGACGAAAAGAGCTAATTGACAAACTTCATGAGCTGAACAATAAACGAAATGAATTGCGCAGTCAGAGAGACAAAAATAACAAATTAGCTAGAGAACTCTTTGATGAAGCTCGCACAGCAAAAGAGAAGAGAAATCAGATCAATGAAGAAGTCCAAGTTCGTAAACAAATGCGAGATATTTTACGTGAAGATGCTGATCAAATTGGGAAAAGAATTGTAGAATTAGGTTCCCAAATGAAAAATATAAGTGTTCCTAAAAACAGACGTGTGGGCGATAGAATTCGCAAACTTGAAAGACAACTTGAAACAACACCATTTTTAACCAAAGAGATGGAAAAACAAACACTTACTCAACTTGAAGAGCTGAGTTCAGAGTTTGAAAAACTGGAGCAATTTAAAGATTTAAGAAGTGAGTTTCGAGATATTAAAAACAAGTTAAGACACATGCAAACTGAAATCAAAACTTATCATACTAGTGTTACAACCTTAGCTCATGAATCACAAATTCATCAAGAAAAAATGATTGAAGCTACAAAAAATGCTAGGAAAGTCAAAGTTGAATCTGATGAATCTCATGCTGAAGTTATTGCTTTAAGTTCTTCTATTAGTGGAATAAGAAAAGAGCTTGATGGCCTAACAGGTGAAGTTAAGAAACTATCAAATGAACTTGGAGCCGAAATTCAAGCTGCAAGAAAAGCTAGAAAATCAGAAGTTAGGAGAGCCAGAGAACACAAACTTGATACCAAAGCTGAAGAAATTTTAGTTAAATATAAAGATGGTAACTCATTAACTTTGGATGAGTTTAAAGTTCTCATGGAGAGAGGATTAATCTAATTTTATACTCAGATTCTATTCTTGTTTAAAATCTAGTAACTTACGCAACAATACGCATTATTCACAAGTCTTAAAACAATGATACGTGACTGTAATAAAATCAATAATTGGTGTTCTCTAAGTGAAACTACCTATTTGTGTTATCGATGCACAGACTAATACATTGTGTAGGAAATGTAAACAACTTTACAGAGACGGGAAAATCTCGGATATTGACATTGAAATTTCAAAGATTATAATTGATGCATCTAAATCAAACAAAAATCTGAAAAATATCTCTTTCTACTCATCATATGAACTCTCAGATGTTATCATGATAATAACAAGAAAACAGGACATTGCTATTTTATCCTCTCCTGAAATATTGGACAAAATAAAGCAAAATACACACAAAGAAATTCGCTTTCTTGAAAAAACAAATGATCCTAAAAAATTAATTGAAAGCTTATTAGATCCAGTTCCAATAGTCAATTTGTCAACTTTATATATTCCACCTTACAGCGATAAAGAATACAAAATTGAAATAGGAAAGCAGTTTAAGGATAAACTTCCTATACCCGAGGAAGTCATTGTTCAAGCAGTCACTTCTGTTTTGGGCACAGAAGCTTACATTGAATTTGTATAGTATGCAACAGAAAATAAAGAGCAAATGAGAGCTTTAAATGAAATTAGGAATTTTTCCCACTTAAACAAGAAAAAAATTCTATTTTTTAAAATAAATCGTTAATATTTTATACTTAAATTATATACACCGTTCATATGAGTTTCAAGTACAAGCAAGTTATAGCAGTTCGAACTGATTTGAAAATGTCTAAAGGAAAAACAGCTGTTCAAGTAGCCCATGGATCAGTATCTGCATACGTAAAAACCAAAAAATACTATCCTGATTGGGCGGATAATTGGTTAAAAGAAGGACAAAAGAAAATCACAGTTAAAGTAAGTTCTCAAGAAGATGTCCACAAATTAGCAGAACTAGCGAGAAAATCAGATTTGCCTTATGCCATAATTAATGATGCAGGGCTCACACAATTACCACCAGGTACAACAACAGTAATCAGTATTGGTCCTTCAAGACAAGAGCTAATTGATAAAATATCAGCTGATTTATCATTACTTTAGACTAGAACAAGGAGTGCAGAATCTTGAACTCTGATGACTTGCCTGTTACAACAATAACAAGGAAAGAAGGAATAAAAGGTCAGATTAAACAACGGTCTGAAGATTTTATTGTACGCGAAAAAATTGATGAAACTCACATACTAGATCCTAGACTTGAAACCCATAAGCTTCCTGGAAAGAAAGGATTATTCCTTCATTTTGTTCTCATAAAAAACAATATTGATACTTCTGCAGCTTTAGATTGGATAGCTAATTTATGGAAAGTCAAGCGCAATGATTTGAGTATTGCAGGAACAAAAGATAAACGAGCTTTTACTGCACAGAGAGTTTCTCTATGGGGTGTGAAGAAAAAATATGAGGAAGGAAAACTGAAAGAGATTAACCTCCCCAAAATCAAAACAAAATCACTATGTTTTAGAATCAATGAGATTAGGCTCGGAAATTTATGGGGAAATGCATTTCACATCACCATTAGAGATATACTTACGGACATGACACAAACTAAAATTAGACTAGAAGATAAAATTAATGAAATCAATGATTTTGGGTATTTACTGAATAGTTTTGGACAACAAAGATTTGGAACAATCAGACCAATAACCCATCTAGTTGGAGAAAAGCTAATTTTGGGGAATATCAAGGAGGCGCTGAAGATTTATATTGGAAAGTGCTATAAAGACGAATCTCAAGAAGCACTTGAAGCAAGAAGATTGTATTGGGAAACAGAAAATCCTCAAGAGGTTCTTAAGATTATTCCAGAACACATGCATATTGAAAGGAAAATGTTAAGAGAACTTCAAAAGCATAAAAACCATAAACAAGCTTTTTTTTCTCTGCCACTGCAATTCCAAAAGTTGTTCATTCATGCTTATCAATCTTATATTTTCAATAAGTATCTGAAAATCAGATATGAAAAATACTCAAAAGATCTCAGTAAACCTATAGATGGAGAAAAAGTTGTTGATAATACAGTATCAGCTCCCCTAATTGGCAATAGAACTGAATTGTCTGGACAAACAGAGGAGATTCATTCTAAAATTCTTAAACATGAAGAAGTGTCTATGCAAGACTTCAATAGTCCCTTAGTAATGAAATTAGGTGGAGGGGGGTCATATCGAGCACTAGGAATGAAAGTGTACAATCTGAAAATCGATGAAATTACAGAAGATGAAATAAATACAGGAAAAACTAAGGCAATCTTAAGTTTTGAATTAAGAAAGGGGTCATATGCAACAGAGGTTTTAAAGGAAATAATTAGGTAGGCGAGCTTCGAAAACATCTGAGGATTCTGAAGAAGATCATTCAGTTTTTCTTATCATTAGAAATGCATCAGAATTATTTTGATAGTATTTTCTAATTCGGGATACAATCTCAAACCCTAGTTCCTCATATAACTTAATGGCTCCTGCGTTATCAACACTAACCTCTAGTTTTGTGTTTGGATGGCCTAATAAAGAGGAGCGCTCAAGAAAATATAATAGAATCTTCTTCCCAAAACCCATTCCACGATAATTTTCTAGAATAGCTATCGAAAATATGTGTGTTTGTTTTTCAGCTGGAATATATCCCCCTAGCAAAAACCCTACGATTTCCTGATCATATTCAATTACAAAACACAATTCTGGAGCACCAAAATAGATATTGTGAATTAGAACCTCACCAAATGGGTATGGAAAACTCTTTCTTTCTATTTCGTATACCTTTAAGATATCATCTTCTCTCATGTGTCTTATGTGGGACGAATTTTCATTCATTCTTATCACAAGTTTTTTCTGTTGTACAACTAATCAAGATTAAACTTAGGGAAATTCTAGGTTTTATTGAATTGATTTAATTAGTTTTTTTACTTTTCTGAACAACCTTTTCAGAAACAAGTTTTAAAATGGACATGTTGTAATATTCATATTCATAGATATATTGAGATGAAGAATTTGAGTAAAAAAAGAGCCGCGGATTATGAAAGAGTATTGGTGAATAGGTTCTGGGAATATGGGTTTGCAGTTATGAGGGCCCCTTCTTCATCAGGAACAAGTAAAATGCCTAGACCTGACGTTTTCGCAGGTTCTGCTGAAAAGGGAATGTTGTTGGCTATTGAAATCAAAACAAGTCGTCAAGAAGTTTTTTATATCCAAGAGGAACAAATACAAGGTTTAATAGAGTTTGCAGACAGACTAGGAGCTGAACCATATGTTGCTGTCAAATTCGTTGGTAAGCGAATGGATTTCATCTTTCTATCTGTACCAGAATCTC
The DNA here is from genome assembly GCA_023132955.1 of Candidatus Heimdallarchaeota archaeon. Taxonomy (GTDB): domain Archaea; phylum Asgardarchaeota; class Heimdallarchaeia; order Heimdallarchaeales; family Heimdallarchaeaceae; genus UBA460. The sequence goes on along the minus strand of JAGLXK010000036.1, from coordinate 15,479 downwards.
TAACTCAAAGCAAGGGTGGTAGCTATCGAATAACTATTAAAAATCTTAAATCAAAAGGAACAGATTTCTACTCTCTTATAGGTGAAGAAAAACATAAAGATCAAAAATAAAGAAAACAAGAAATAGTGGGTCTAGAATCAATTTGAAGTTGATGATGAAATGAAGATACTAAAAAAAGACTATAAGCATGGAATAATTGAACTTATCCCTGAAAATATTGATGACTTATATGGTATCTATAGAATCTTAAAGCAAGGTGATAAGGTTAGAGCTTCCACATCTAGAAGATTGAGAAGAAAGGATGATGGAGTAAGAGCTGATACTGGTGAAAGAGTCAAAATGACACTTGAAGTAGAAGTTGAAGAACTTGCTTTTCATGGTTTTGGAGATAATTTAAGATTCAAGGGGACAGTAATCGATGGTCCTGATGATCTAATATCTCTAGGAAGTTATCATACTATTTCATTATCTTTGATGGAAAAAGTTCGTATTGTAAAGGCAGACTGGACCCCAATGGAGAAAAAAGTTATAGAGGACATAGAAAAAGCATCAATGTTAGCTAAACTTATAATTGTGACGATCGAAGATAATAGCGTCTGTATTGCTCTAGTTACACAATTCTCAACTAAAATTATTTCTGAATTTAGTTCACCAGTCTCAAGGAAATTTAGTGATGTTAAACAACATTCTAGTGAAATGGGTCAGTTCTTTGCTGATGTTCTTCAATTAATACAAGATACAGTCAAACAATATGAATCACAAGTCATAATTCTAGCAGGTCCAGGGTTTACTCCTGAAAACTTCTATGATTTTATTAAAACTAGAGATCAAATTCTGTTCGAGAAAATTACCCGGGTTCATGTAAGTACAGGCGGTAGAGTTGGCTTAAAGGAAGTTCTTTCCACAAAACTTCCAGAAAAAATTGCTAACGAACAACGTGTTGCTTATGAAACCAGATTAATTGACGAAGTACTGAAAAGATTAGGTCAGGATATAGGAACCGTTACTTATGGATTAGATAATGTGAAGAGAGCTTTAGATATGGGGGCAATTGAAATTTTACTTATTAGTGATGATCAAATCAGCATAGAAGATCTTGAAAAAAGAAGAGTTATTGATGAAATGGTTGATACAAATTCGCAGATGAGAGGAAAAACTGTCATTATGTCAATTAATCATGAATCTGGAGAACAACTTTCTAAATTAGGAGGACTAGCAGCTCTTCTCAGATACCAACTACGGGATTGATTTTGTCACAATGGTTCTAAGTAAGTAATAATACCTCCTGGATAAGGATATTGGTGAATAATTTCAATGCTCGAAATGACTTCAGCAAACTTTGTCTTAAGCTCTCCACTTATCCGTTTTGTATCCAACCAGTTCAGAAATATAGTATTGGTTTCTTCGTCTATATCATAATCTTCTTCTCTGAAACCATATTCTGAATTAAGTGATTTTAAGATCAAATTGATAGAATTGATATTATTAACTACGATTCTAGCTCGAACTATCAGCCCGTCTTCTGTAATATCATCAAAATGTTTAGAATAGTTGTTAGCTCTTCGTATTAATCTGTTTTTAAGCTGTGTTTTATCCTTATATCTTGAAGAACAATAATGAATAGAAGTTGGGGATTTTTTGAATTTTTGTAAAATATCCATTGCTAATTCTTTACTACCTTTTACTGCAGCACTTACACTATCTTTTGCGATATAATTCATTTTGGTAAGAATTTCAACATTGGCATCTGTTATCTCTAACTCATTTAGGTTAACAAAATCTAGATTAATATCAATTGCGAAATTTATTATTTCAATAATTTTTTGTCTCTGATCAGGAATTACAGGGATTTCTATCCCCACACCCCAATCAAAAGATTTAGCGACTTTTAGTGATTCTTTTATCTTCTCGGAAAGAATCAAACGTGGTGGGTGAAATCTTATTTCATCCAACCCTGAACTGAAAAGAATCTTCATTTGATCGGAACTAAGAGAATGGGAAGTATAAAGATGACAATGGAAATCTTTTCCAAAATGCTTTTTGAATTCACGTATGTATTCATTAACCCTTTCAAGAGTAACAGCAGGATCACCCCCTGTGATTCCGGCTCCTAAAGCTGACATAATCTCTGCTTCTGCTATTGCTTGATTAACTGAAGTGATTTGTTGTTCATTCGCGAAAGTTATATCCTTTTTTCTTTCTTTCATTATAGGACAGTAAAAGCAATTTGAATGACATACTCCTGTGACATATAAGACTAATTTCGCGCCTAAAGAACAAAGTTGGCATCCTTTAGTTGGTTTCCCTACAATCTTATTTTCATGCCATTTGGAGATTTTTCTCATCTTGAAAAAGTAAAAACTGCATAATAAAAAGTATCAGTTTTGGTAGAAGTTTACCCTTTAATTCTGAAAGAACAGTTTTTTATAACCAAACAATCAACCATAGCGAAAGGGTCAATTATGCTTACAACTTTCCAAATCATTCTTTTTGTTATAATGGGTTTTTTGCTCCTGTCCTATTTAGCTAGAGTCCTAAATTTACAAAAATATGGCATACACATATTACCTATTGGGATAATATTCAAAACAGAGTTTTTCAATAAAATACTGGAAAAGATGGGAGAGAAAGGAAAAAGATTTTGGAAAATCCTTTATGATATTGGTAAGATTTTAACCGGAATTATCACTCTAGGATTACTTGGATTCTTTATAGTAAACCCTTTCTTAATTTTATTCAACTCACCAGCTAGTTTAGGTTTCCAACTTATAATTCCTGGCGTAACAATAGATTTCAAAATGGCTTTGTTGTTCATTTTTCCCATTTTAATAGTTCTTATTCCTCATGAAATAGCTCATGCTGTAATGGCACATAGAGAAGGAATTAAGATTAAATCTTCAGGAATTTTTATTGTACTTGTATTCTTCGGAGGGTTTGTTGAGCTAGTAAGAGAACAGCTTGAAAAGGCTAATCTGAAAAGCAAGATCAGAGTCTTTCTTAATGGATCTGCTATCAATGCAGTTTTTTCAGTCTTTTTTGTAGCATTATACCTTTTGTCACCACTAATAGTATCTATAGGTTACAGTGATCCTAGCGGAGCACTAATCACTAATGTATATGATGATTTCCCAGCTGATGTGGTTGGAATAGTGCGAGGGGATGTTATCACAACCATTGGAGCTTATAATTCCTCAACACAACAGGTCATCTATTATCAGATAAATAATGTGGAAGACTACCATAGAGCTCTTGCAGAGAACGTAGGAATTAGCTTGTTTTTCATAAGCTTACTCGACAAACCTACAAGAGCCCTTATACCTACGACCGATATTCCATCTTCCAATAAAAATAGTACAGATAGAATCTTCCTTGGTATAAACATTTACAATTACTATCCGCCTAAATCTGGAAGACAATCAATTTGGTTTCCCTATTATTGGAATATTCAAATATTATATACATTAAACATTAGTATAATGGCTGTGTTTTTGAATACATTACCCCTATTTTTGACAGATGGGGACAAGATTCTGCAGGCCTATCTTATGAAAAAATATCCTGATAAACCTAAAGGGAAAAAACTGTTAAATGTTGCTAGAATAATTTCTATTTGTTTAATAGCTGCGAATCTCATACTATCAATGGTATTTTAGGTGAAAAATATGAAATGCACTCTTTGTGGAGAACAAACAGTCTATGTTAGGCAGTACGATAAACTAGCTCTTTGCTTGAGACATTTCAATGAGCAAATGAGAAAACGGGTTCAGAAGACCATTACCCGATATAAGATGTTAGGAAGAAAAGATAGGATTGCCATAGGTGTTTCGGGGGGTAAGGATAGTATAGCTCTTTTAGATATCCTGTCTAGAATTGAGAAAGATTTTCCTGAAAGCCATCTGGTTGCTATTATTATTGACGAAGGCATAGAAAACTATCGTGATGAAGGTTTACACTTTGCTAAAATGAATGCTGAAAGACTAAATATTGAATATCATGTGTTCTCCTTCAAACATGATTTTGGTTATGATCTTGACAATATCATCAAGATTTTGGGTGAAAGAGGAAAAGATAGAGAGTATGGGGCTTGTTCCTATTGTGGTATTCTAAGAAGAAAAATTCTGAACAAAGCTGCAAAAGAAGTAGGGGCAGATGTCTTACTAACCGGGCATAATCTTGAGGATGAAGCTGAAACTGTACTTCTTAATATTATTAGAGGAGATATTCAAAGACTAGTAAGGTTAGATCCAAAACCAAGAAAAATACATCACAGTTTAGTTCCTAGAGCAAAACCTTTTCGCACAACTCCTCAAGCTGAGATAGTCATGTATTGTTATCTAAATGACTTAGAATATCAGGAAATTCCTTGCCCTTATGCAATTGAAGCATATAGAGGAGATGTTAGAGATTTTATTTTTAAAACTCAAGAAAAGCAACCCATGCTATCCTTCAATATTGTAAGGGGTTTAGACAAGTTATTGCAAATGGTTAGTGATATTCCAACAAGTAATAAAATGCAGGATTGTACGAAATGCGGTGAAGCAACAGCCAGTGACTTATGTAGAGCTTGTTGGTTGAAGGATAAGGTTCAATCCATTAAAGAACTAAAATAATTTCCACCTTTTCTGAACTATAACAACAAGAAAAAGAAATATAAACTGTATCTTTTTCCGTACTATAGTTACTCAAACTATTGTTTATGAGGAAATCAAAATGAGTGAGACATTAAAAAATCTGGCTAAAGCATTCATTGGAGAAAGTCAAGCAAGAAATCGATACACCATGTATGCAAAAATAGCACGTAAAGAGGGATATGAGCAAATCGCAAATCTATTCCTTATAACAGCTGATAACGAAAGAGAACATGCCAAATGGAACTTCCGTATGATTCAAGAGGTTAAAAAGAAATTAAAATTCTCAGAAGAAGCTATTACAGTCGATGCTGAAGCACCATTGGTTTTAGATAACACCATTGCTAATCTTAAAGCTGCAATTGCTGGGGAACATTATGAGTATGAAACTATGTACCCTGAATTTGCTGATGTTGCAAAGAAGGAAGGTTTTTCAAAAATAGCAGATAGATTAAGAGCTATTGGTGACGCTGAAAAGCATCATGAAGAACGCTACAAGAAGCTTCTAGCACAAATTGAAGGTAAAACTGTTTTCAAAAAAGCTGAGAAGGTTACATGGGTTTGTCAGAAATGTGGTCATGTTCATGAAGGAGAACACCCACCAGACAATTGTCCAAGTTGCAGTCATCCTAGCAAATACTATGAAATTTTATGTGAAACTTATTAGTTTCACCGCTGATTTTTTTTCATTCCAAAAACATCTTCTGTAAATATGTTGAAAGTTGAATGCGGTCATCTAGTACTAATTGCTGTTTGCTCTCAAATTTTGGTAGTAAGTTCCTCCAAACTTCAGAATAGCTCTGGACTTCACTTATTAGTTTTCGAAATTTTCTTGATGCTAAAAAGGACTTTCCAATAAAAATATAACTAAAAATGAATGTTCCATGTTTCACTTTGATAATATTATAACCATTGTATCTAACTCTCTCAAATATTGGCATATCACATTCATGTTTGATTTCTTCATTTTGAATCTTTGATATAATAGGGTGTAGTTGGTTAGTATCAAAGGAAGCTTCGTTGAGAATCTCTGAAAATAAAATAGTACCTTCTTGACCTAATATGAGAAATGCATTTGGATTTTCCTCTTCTCTTTTAACATCTTTGTAGATTAATTTATTCCTAACTAGATCATACAGCAAATCTTCAATATGCGTTAGTTCCAATCTTTCAGAGAGATCAGGGAGCATCAAAGAAGCACTTCCCCATTGATCAAGATTTTCGATAATTTTGTCATGGGCATTAGAAATCAAATTAGCAAGTCTATGGATTCCTTTTTCCTCTGCTATTTTTTGTGCATCATTCAATAATAGCTTGGCTTCATCTATTTCTAATTCAAGCAAAGAAAGTTGAGATTCGAATAATAATGCCTCAGCAAGAATAACGTAAGAATCTTGTTCTCTAGCTAACTTTTCTAAATCATTAATCTTCAATTTGATATAACTTAAAATTTCAAAATCGTTTGACTTTATTAATCTGTTAAAGTACATATCACACAAATGAAATAGAGCTATCTTATTCATTTCATTATGAATGAGAGAATCATATGCAACTTCATTGAGTAGATCAACTATTTCATTAAAATCATTTTCAGGTGAAATTGCTTTAAGAATAATCGCTTTACTTAATTTGTAGATTTTATGACTAAGGTGTTGCTTTCTATAACTCTGGAAATCAGATATTGCCTTTATTTTTTCTAGATTTTCTTTAGTTTTTTTAAACTTATTTTGTTCTAATAATACTAGAATCAATCGAAAAAGTATCCAAGAATATCGCCGATGGTGTGAATTTCCTGTTTCTAGAAGCATTTGAGCACATTGAGTATAATATTCTACAGTTTTATCTAAATCGTGTTTTTGCCAGTGTATGAAACCGATATCCCCAAGAATAAATGATAACGCGAAAGCTGATTCCATTTTTTCAGTAAAAGGTAGACTTTTCATTAAATAGTTAAGCGATGTCTCTAATTCACCCATGTCAAGATAAATTGTTCCTAAGCTTGATAAACAACCCATTTTTTGTTCAAAAATATTAAATTTCTCAGTAAGTTCTAAGCAAATTTCAAACTGCTTGATAGCTTGTGAATATTTTCCATACCACTGATAAAGACAAGCTAACTCATACTGAATATTTACTCTTCCATAATCCCATTCTATTTCTTCTACTATCTTTAATGCTTGAGTCAACTTCTCCAATAGAAAATCAAAACCATCTCTCCACCCCTTATAGTGGCTTTGCAGAATGGCTTTCCTTTTAAGGTATTCTGGTGTTTCTTGATCATTAATTGAATCAAGAGTGTCTTGAGCTAGCTGTAAATTCACAACTCCAGTTTTAAGATCCCCAGTAAGGCACAAAGCTCTACCAAGATGAAATGCTGAATCAAATATAAGAAACTTATTACCAAGTTTCACACTCCCTTTAACGGCTTTTTCACCAAATTCTATTGCTTTAGAAAATGGTTGGAAAATACAATACAGTTGTGTTTTCAATCTATAACAAAAGACTCTATCCTCAAACGTAATATCGCTTCTTTGTTCTATAGAATCTATTTCTTGTAGTGCCTCATAATATCTACCAGTAAGAAACATATTCTCAATTGCTTCAAATTTCTCGTCTGAAACAGTCTTCATTATGGCACTTCTATGGAATTATAAATCCATTCAAAAAGAGAATAGTCATTAATAGGTCTTTCGGGAAAAATAGTAGACAACTGAGCCGACCATAGCGACCTGTTGTTCGACGCCGTTTCAGAAGTCGTTTCTTAACCATAAGCTCCACGCCGCTTGCTATGGGCACCACATATCAGTCTTAGAGCTGCTTACTTCCGTACCTGGCCCATTTTGACTTCAACCTTTCTAACGATTTCCTCTGAAATCGCCTCCAGTGTACACAGTCTCATAGGGCAGCGCTTCGACGCTATCCGATTAAGGCGTATCAACCTCAACGAAGCCTCAGCAACAGCATTCACCCCAGCATATAGAGCGCTTCTGGTACAAGGACGCCCTAGGTCCCCGGCTAGTCGTTGCTATCGACTCAGTTTCTAGTAAGCAAAAGAGATAAGACCAATTTAAACATTGCTATTTTTGGTTAATATACTACTTTTTGTTTATTTACCTAAAGAAGAACTTATGAACGATTATTTTTGTTTAGCTTTAATGCCTGAATCAGTTGATGATAATCAATTTACTGAAGAATTTGTTCAAGCTATTGATGTTTTCCTAAAGGATGCTACTAAGCTTGCAATTCTTGGTATTGGAAATGAAGATAATGGAGACGATGCAGTAGGATTGTATATCCTTACTATTCTTCAAGAAGCAAACCTACCAGATTGGGTCACAAATTTCTATTGTGAAAAAGTGCCTGAACATTTTCTCGGGAAATTTAGAAAATTAGAGCCGGACAGAATCATTATTTTAGATGCTGCAGATATGAAAGAAATACCAGGAGCTATTGCAATATTTCCCAAAGAAGCTGTTTCTAGTGGTTTTCATCTTTCTACTCACACATTGTCTTTAACAATGCTTGAAGAGTTTCTCAAACCAGTTGTTCCAGATCTAATTACAATGTATGTGGGTATTCAACCAAAGGATCTATATTTTGACACACCTCTTTCAAAGGAGTGTAAGGATGCAGCTGAAGAATTTGCAGAACTATTAATAGAGAGAATAAATCTTACAAATAAAAACAAAACAAAATAAGCTGAGAATTCTCAATTATTACTTTGCAGTTCAAATACCTAAAGAATTTCAGAAATAAGAGTATAATTTTATATTAAACCAATCATCTACTCTCTTTCTTAATCTTGCTAAGTAAAAGTAAAATCACACCCCAAAGTACATTCAAATTTGGTACTTTTTCCTTATAGTTTCTATAATCGTCTCCAAACTTTTCAATTAAATCACTGTTAGCTTTAATAGTAATTAAATAAGTAGCAATTATAACAGGAATAAGTAAGATATCTACAACCCAATGTTGTGAGATAAAAACTAGAGCAATACTCCAAAGAATACCAGCAAGATACTGCGGATGTCTAACTATTGAATAAATTCCTGTATCAACCAATTTAGTGGTTTTAATATAACTAGAATCTTTTGGAATACTACCCTTAATTCTAAATGTGAAAATTGGTAAAAAACCAAATAGTATTGAAAATCCCCAAAAGATGTACCCTACAATAACAAGACCATAAATTTCATAGTAATTTGACCAGAGAACAAAAGTTAGAATAATCTGTGCTAATATTGAAACCCAAGTAACAGTGAAAGGGAGGAAATCTAGTAAATCCATAAATCTCACTTATTTGATTTTGCAAATTAATAAACCACATCCAAACTAATAAAGCTGTCTAAGAGAAGAAGTTATTTATTTATACTATTTGTGCTAAAAACAGAGAGTAGTGGGATTTAGTTAAAATGTCAGAACCAACACAAAAGTATCGAGATAAAGAACTAGTTGATGCACTAATTAAGAAGATAAAACAACTGACAGAACAAATAGGTGAGAAAGCACGTATCATGCATGTTTGTGGAACTCATGAACATGACTTAGTAAAAGCAGGATTACGTTCATTATTACCAAAGGAAATAGACTTGATCGCTGGTCCTGGATGTCCTGTCTGTGTCTCTAGTGCCCAAGATGTTGATGAAGTTCTTTGGATTGCTGATAATCATAATGTCATTATTGCCACTTTTGGTGATATGATGCGTGTCCCTGGTTCTAAAGAGTCTCTCTATCAAGCTCAAGGAAGAGGTGTTGACATTCGCGTAGTTTATGGTGTATCTGATGCCATCAAACTTGCAGAACAAACACCTGACAGGGATGTTCTTTTCTTCAGTGTTGGCTTTGAAACTACCTCTTGCGTTACAGCAGCTGAAGTTATCCGTACTACGCTTCCCAATTTTAGTATCTACTCTTCTCACAAACTTGTTCCTCCAGCAATGGAACTTCTATTGCAAAGAGATGATTTGGAATTTCAAGGATTTTTAGCTCCAGGTCATGTTTCTACAATTATCGGTGCCAAACCTTATGATTTTATACCGGAAAAATACGATTTTCCTGTTGCGGTAGCTGGTTTTGAACCAGTAGATATCCTTGTTGGAATCTATGCACTGTTGAAGCAATTCAATGAAAATACTTCAAGAGTTGATAATATGTACAAACGTTATGTTAGATACGAAGGTAATGTTGCGGCTCTCAAAGCATTGGAAGAAGCTTATGTTGTTTCAGATGCAAGGTGGAGAGGTTTGGGTGTTTGGCCAGATACAGGTCATGAGATAGATGATAAGTATAGTCATATTGATGCTAAGAAGAAATATGAACTCCCTGAGCTTGAGGTTACAGATCTTCATAGTGGTTGTATTTGTGATGAAATTCTAGTTGGAAAATCTAAACCACATAAATGTAAATTATTTAACAAAGCTTGTAGACCTGATCATCCAATTGGGGCATGTATGGTCAGTCATGAAGGTACATGCAATGTTGCAGCTACTTACGAAGAGATAGTTTGGGAAGATTAGTTGCTAGATGAAAACAGTTAATTAATGAAGTAGAAATGGTGATGTGAGACTTATGTGTTTGGCAATTCCTGGATTGGTCTGTGAGATACTGAATGATAATAGAGTAATGGTTGACATTACGGGTGTTAGACGCGAAGCTGATGCTACTCTTCTCGAAGAATCTCTAGATATAGGTGATTATGTTTTAGTTCACACAGGTTTTATAATTCAGAAACTTGATCCAGAACAAGCTAAAGAAGATTTGAAACTCTGGGATGAGATACTCAGTAGCTGATTTTTCTAAGTTTTCTCAAAGGAATAACGAATAAGTTAAATATATTATTGCTGTTATTTTTTATAGAATGGTCCTCAGAGAAATGGATGCTAACGCACTAATTTTAAGAAATTTCATAGACTTTTCCAATAAAACAAATCAATACTTCCTAACTAATTTGAAAAAAACAATTCCTGATATTTGGGATGATATAGAATGCATGGGAGAAGCTAAAAGTAAAGTTAGCGTTGTAGAAGGATTAAAGTTAGTTAAGCGAAGATACAAAATTAACAATATTGATATTGCATATATTATCATTTTAGCTGTAAGAGGATATAAGTTTAGAAATATTACTGAAAGAGTTTTTCTCTGTGAAGAAGAAGCCATATTTCCATCTATTGAACACTTTCCACCAACAAAACCAAAAATGGCACATGACTTTGAAATTAAGACTGCAGTACTAAAAGGAATAATTGAGGTTCTTGAAAATGAGAGTGATGACATAGCTGAAAACATAATTGAGTCTGTTCCAGAAATGTTAGAAAAATCCTATGGAGTTCGATATACAGGAAGATTTCTTTCCATAAATGAATGGATTGATCTCAAAGAAAAAGAAGGAAAATGGATTTCAGAGGATAGTTTCAAAATAGGAAATCAAAGTTTGACACCAATGGTGTTTGGAAACCTTCTAGTTTTACAAGCTAGAGGATGGTATTTGCAAGAAATTCCCGAAAAATTCAAAGGAAATGATTATCTCCTTATCAGATCTTAATCATTTATTGATTCACGATTTATTGAAACATTTGCTTATAACATTAGCATCTATGCAACACAACCTTTTTTTATGACTGATTCTTGATTAAACTTAAATGCGATGTGAGGATTTCTTATGAGTGATGTACTCAAAGAATTAGAAGGAATTTTAAATGTAACTTTACCTGGAAACCTTGTTGAAGAAGTGATAAAAGTTGAAGAAGGTCATTTTGACGTTATGTGTAACGTGACAAATGCCTTTGAGCTTATGAAAGTACTGCGTGAAGATGCAGGCATATATCACCTATCAACAATATCAGGTGTTGAGAAAGATGATGAATTCAACGTTTGTTATCATATTCAACACAGAATAGAAGATGAATTTAAGGAAGTGTCGATAAATCTCATTATAACTAAAATCGACAAAAACAAACCAAAAACTCCAAGTATGTTGGAATTTTTTGTTGCTTCTGATTATTATGAAAGAGAAATTTATGATTTTTATGGTATTTACTTTGAAAACCACCCATTCCTGCAAAGGTTAATCTTACCTGAAAGATGGCCAGATGATGTAAAACCAATGCGAAAAGAGTATGGTTGGGAACAGATCAAGGAAATTACAATGAAAATTACAAAAGAAGGTTTGGAGGAGGCAAAATAATGACAGAACAATACCGATCCAGATTTAGAACTTTAACAGATGGTAGCGATGCTCCTCCTGGAGCCGATCATCATATATTTATCGGACCACAACACCCTTGGGCTGAAGAACCAGCTCACTTTATTATCCATTTGAAAGGAGAAAGAGTGGTTGAAGCTGATATCAGAATAGGTTTCAATCTCAGAGGGATGGAAAAAGCGATGGAAAATAAAACATGGAGACAAAATACCATGTTAATTCCTAGAGCTTGTGGTATCTGCAGTGCTGTTCATCAAAATGTTTACGTTCGAGTAGTTGACAAACTTGCAGGCGTTGAGGATCAAATATCCGAAAGAGCAAGATTAATCCGTATGTTCAGCTTAGAAGCAGAACGTATTCATTCACACATACTTTGGTATGGAATACTTGCTCATGATGCAGGATTCGATACAATGTTACATGTTACATGGAGAGACCGTGAAATTATCATGGACATTGTAGAAGATATCAGTGGAAACAGAGTCAATCCAGCTTTGATGCTTCCTGGTGGTGTGAAAAGAGACATTCCAAAGGAAAAAGCAGATAGAGCACAACCTATGTTGGACAAACTAATAAAGCAAGTTAAATACCATAGGAAAGTATTTACTGAGGAAGCTTCAATTCGAAATCGTTTGGAAAATGTAGGTATCTTAACTAAAGAGGAAGCAAAGAAAGTAACTCCCAATGGTCCTACTGGAAGAGGTTCAGGATTACCTTTTGATGTAAGGAAAGCAACCCCATATGAGTTATACGATAAAATTGATTGGAATATGGTTTATTATAATGAAGGAGACATCTTAGCTACTACTTTGGTCAGACTTGATGAAACTTTAGAATCTCTACAAATATGTAAACAGGTTCTGGATCAACTTGAATCTACTCAGGGTGAATTATTAGCAAGAGTTAAACAAAGAATCCCAGAAGGAAGCTATTTTGCAAGAGCTGAAGCACCAAGAGGTGAGGATGTTCATTATGCTATAGCTGATGGTACAGATAAACCAGATAGATATAAAATAAGAGCACCATCTCTAGGTAATATTGACGCTACACTTAGGAGAATGGATGGTGAATATGTGGCTGATATGCCTGTAATTCTGAGAAGCTACGATCCATGTTTCTCCTGTACAAACAGAGTTATGATAATTAACGAAGTAACAGGAGAAAAAATGATTCTGAATCAAGACGAGTTTGCGAGAAAAGCCATAAAAGCCAAGAAATACAATAGGCCATTTTTCTGAGGTGAAAAAAAGATGAAAAAAGTATTAGTAATGGGTGGAGAAGCCCTAAAGAACCAAGTAAAAGGACCTGTGACAAAACATGTTCTAACAAGGATTGCAGAAAATCCACCACCAGATGATATCAGAACAATCCCAAGAATTATCGAGGATAGATGTATCATGTGTGGAACATGTGTGAAAGTTTGTCCAACACATTGTATAGAAATTGAGAAAGATGACAAAGATAATGGAATGATATGGCTATTAAAACCACAATGCATGTGGTGCGGCCACTGCCAAACCTATTGTCCCGTCGATGCAATTCATATTGATCGAGATCCTAACTTATCTGTTTCACTATTCTCATTCAATATTCATCAAGATTATGAAATGCTTGTTGCCAAAGGTAGTTACAAAGGTGATGTAGCTGATAAGAAACTAAGTGAACTTATCGAAGCAGGCGGCAAGAGGATCAAAGAAATAGAGGAATTCCGAGGTTGATTAAAATGGGTTGGCTAAAAAAATTTGGTGTGAATTGTGCAGTAAGATCTCCATGGATTATCCACATGAATGCAGGTGGGTGCAATGGATGTGACATTGAAATTGTTGATACTTTAACTCCTCGTCATGACCTTGAACAATATGGTATCACCCTTCGTGGTACTCCTCGTCAAGCTGACGTTCTTCTTATTACAGGACCTGTTACTGCCCAAGTTGCTGAGAGAGTTAAACGTGTCTATGAACAGATGCCCTTGCCTAAATTTGTAGTTGCTGTAGGAAACTGCTGTACTACTGGTGGAGTATTCCAAGAATGTCCTTTCGTTCTTGGTGGTATTGATCATATTCTTCCTATAGACGCTTGGGTTTATGGTTGTCCTCCAAGACCAGAGCACATTGTTGCAGCTATTGCTACCTTACTAAGTAAGTTAAAAGAAGATCTCATTGGTGTCGAGAAAAAAGAAGTTCCTGCATAGGAATAATCTCTCTTTCTTTTTATTTCTATTTTTTTTTATTTACCCTTAATCTTATTTCCAATTCCTTTTTATCATAAGAAGGTTAAGTTTTCATTGTTTCTCGATTAAATGGATATTAAGAATATTAATTTGAATTTTGTGAAGCTTCAATAGTTTTCGTTTTGTTTCTGTTTCCCATGAAATAATAAGCTAGGCATATTATTACTACAGCTGAAACTATTATTATTGAAGTTGCAATAAAAACTGCTTCAATACCGAACTTCTCCCAAACAGGAGATAAGCTTAATGTTGAGACAGATCTTGACAAGGATACATAAAATCCTAAAGCTCCAAGAGCCACACCTCTTTGAGTATTTTTTGATTCCATTGTAGTTCCTGTATTCACACCAATATAACTTGTTAAACTACTAGCACTATATACCATGTATACAACAATCAACCAAGACAAGGAATTCACAAAAACCATTAGGATAAGCATACTTGAAGAAAGAATAAGTGTAACTAATATTGGCCCTTTGTACCCCAATTTGTCAACTAATCTGCCTAGATAAGGTTTGAAGAAAATCAGCACTCCAGATGTAATCCAAGCTATTTGAGCAACTACATCATAAGAGAATCCCTTGGCTACAATCAGGAATGGAAAGAAAGCCGTTACCATATATTCTAGAAAAGCTATCGCTAATTGTATACTGTAAATGAGACTTAGTTTCCTCTGCTTTGTAACTACGAATAATGACTGAAACATAGAGACAAAGGCCTTTCCCAAAGCTTTCAATTTGGAATCTACTTGTAGTCGGTCTTCCTTTTTCAGTACTTCAGGTATGAAGAAAGCTAACGCAATTACTCCAATAAGAGAAATACCTGCCCCCCAAGAGAAAAGAATACGTAGTTGAGATAGGGGATATGTTATTTCAGGTATATTGAAGATGTTTATATTTGATGAGTGCAAAATTGTAGAAATAGTTATTTTTGACCGTTTTAATAGAAGAAAAGCTAATAAAGCTCCTAATATAGCCCCCAAATCTGTTCCTTGGAACAATCTCCCTTGTACTTTACCTAGATTCTTATTTTCTTCTACATCAGAAATATATGCAAATATTACTGGCCAAAAGCAAGACATTCCTATAGCTAAGAATGTTATTGCAATAATTACTAAACTCCAGTGAGATGATATAGCAAGAAAGAACAAGCTTATTGTATAAAATCCAGTTCCAGCGATTAACAAAGGTTTTCTACCAATCATTTGTGAAAAATGTCCTAAAGGAACTCTTAGAAATATCTGATAGATATTTCTTAACGCAAGAATGAGTGTTATCATCCAGACTAAAGTTTTAATGTCTTTCAAGTGTAAACCAACATAGGACATGAAAATTGTCATTGAAAAGCTACCAACGATTCCCAACAATATTGGAGAGAGTCGACGACGATCATCTAGATACAACCTTGTTTTGACTTCATT
>JAGLXK010000359.1 GCA_023132955.1 Candidatus Heimdallarchaeota archaeon | reverse complement strand
TGATAGAATTTATCTACTTCTAGAAAAAAAGACAAAATAGAATCTGCTTAAGAAGATTGATCTTTTCTTTTTTTAATTTTCTTCGAATCGCTTAAATTTCTGGAGAAAAAGAAAATCACTAAACTCGAATCCCAAAATAGTATTTTTGGAACAATTCCTTTAAACTGAACAGATGTTCTGAAGAAAGTAAGATATCTAATAGTTGTTTAAATTTGTCAATACGAATATTAGCTTGTCTATGAAATTCATTTTCATCTCTAGAAAATCCAAATTTTCTTATATCTACATTTTCTAGGCTAGAAACTCTCAGAATCCAACCTTCAAGTTTTGGATTTAATTCAATTACATAATTATTGTTTGAAGTCTTGAAAACACTATATCTAAAATATTCATTAACTTCAACCTCTTCCATCTCTTTGTATTTAGGTGTAATATAATCTTTATCAACCATTCCAATAGAATTGTTCATTTGAAATATCCACTTCAAAACATTTCCTTTGCCATGTTTATGTTCCATTTCCCTTTTTGTAATATCAGGGAGCAATTTCTTTATTAACTCCGCGTCAGAATCACATTCAAATAGAATCATTTTCATTCCCTAGATATTTATCAAGATTGAAGAATATATTATCCCAATCTAAAACTTCTTCCATCTGCTTTTCTGTCATACAATGTACTTTAGTTTCATAGTCTTCATAGAAAGTGAGAAAAACACGTAAATCTTGCCTTGGAGTCTTTTCTACAAGTGATGATAGCATATAAGGATTATGAGTAGAAATGAAATATTGGTTGTTAGATTTATCAATCGCAATATTTTCTGCAATATATTTAGTATAGAAAGGAAATAAATGTGTTTCAGGTTCTTCAAAAACAAGAATAGAATCATTGTTTGATAAAATGATTGGAATTAGAATGAATAATCTTTGAATTGTTTCTGCAGTAAGATTCAATGAAAAACCAACGAATAAATCTGCATCAAGTTTTACAATTTCAATTTTTTTATCAGCTGGACGTACATATGTTTTAAAACCAAAGGGATTTAAGATATCAGAAAGAGCAGTTCTTAGTTTTTTGTTCGCTCGCAATAGATTTACTAAATTCATTCCTAGTGGGGGAAGTAAGTATTTTGTTTCGTGTGCTTTGAATTCAGTAAGCTGTTTGTACCTATAAAATTTAATCACAGGATACAAATCATCAAATCCCATCAACGTTCCTTCAAACTCTCTGTAATCCCCTTGATCACTATAGGATATTCTTATTGCTTTTTCTTTTCTTCTATTAATCTGATTAATGTGTTCTAATAGGAAATGATAGGTATCCTGCTCAGAGGAGATACGAATTCGTGAATTATCGACAGTAATGGTTGCAGTGTTATTTGTATTGTTATCATAAAAGAAATTCATGAAATATTCATATCGTATAATATCTTTGCTTATAGGTTGTTTGTCAGATGTAGAATTATGAAATCTAATGGAAGAAAACAGTCCTAGAGCCTCTAAAATATTGGATTTTCCTGTATTAGGTTTACCAATAAATATATTTATTCTTGAACAATCCAAATCCACATTTTTGATTGATTTAAAATTTTTGATAGAAATATGTTTTATCATTTTCTGTATTTATTGTTAAATTGCAAGTTTAAAATTGTTTTGTAGATAGTTTGGTGTAGAACACTTTACCAAGAGAATCTTCTTGAGGGATATTTCCAATATCTTTTTGTCTCCACGTAGAGACTACTTTTCCTCTACAAGTTTAAATACAGTTGTGATTAATTCTTAGTGAGTATAGATGAAAGAAGAAAATGAAGGAAAACTCTTTATGCACATTAGCGACATCTCTTCTGCATTGCTCATGATTGCAGACAAGTTGCAGGACATTGAAAAAAGACTTGAATCCACTGAAGAAACAATAAGTAAGGTTCTAGAGAAAAAACCAGCAAAAGAAGATATTGTCCAATTGTCTGTATATCTAGACGAATTAGTTGAAGAAGTCACACAGATTAGACAGTCTTTAGGATGAAGTATTATTTAGTGCTAGGTCTTTGTAACATCCTTTTCTTCTTTTTACCTTCCAATTCTGAAATCTTAGAAGCTGTTTTAGTATGAATCATTTTAATTAAACCTTGTTCTATTTTCTCAATCTTTCCAAGGAAGTTATGTAAACCAATTAGAACTCTATCAAAGGATTCAACTAAAATTTGTGTTAATTCTGTTACTGTATCCAAAATATCTGCTTTGTATTTTTTATAAGTTGGAGGAGATATATTGAAAATAGTCTTCATTTCTTCTAATACTATGTCATAGTCAAAAACACGCATCAATGATTTTATCAATATTTTTCTATCATCGTCTGAAAAATGTTCTTTTGGATCTCTGGAAAGCAACAGAAGAGCATTTTCAATAGCCTTTGATTTTGTATTCATAGTTAATTGGACAAGTCTTATTTCTTCTTTCTTCAAATCTTGTTTTTGTTGATAGTTATAAAGACCTTTTTTTGTTAAATACCAAGCTATAACAATTGCTGTAATTGTTGATAAACCTGTTATAATTGCTGCAGTAAAAACACCCCAATCAAAACTCATATAGCTAAGTAGAATTAATCTCATTTATAAAAGCTTCACTTTATTGCTTTGGAGCAAATCTTACCGATTCTGCAACTTTTTAAAAGGTATATAGGTTACTGCAGCAAGATCGTTTAATTTTTT
>JAGLXK010000358.1 GCA_023132955.1 Candidatus Heimdallarchaeota archaeon | reverse complement strand
TGTCGAGGAAGCAAATAAACTCAATATCCCTATCATAGAGACTTCAGATGGTGCAAGTGCTATTGAAAAAATGATGGACATTGTCTGGGAGAGAATTTTATTTCTTGAAAATAAGGTAAAGGAGTAAAAAACAATTTTAGTCTGTGCTTTTTACTTTACATTTCAAACTAGGAATAAGTGGTAATTCTATTTCAAAACCGACTACAGGCACCCAAATCTGATTATTCTCAAGTATACTTGGATGAATTTCTCCTATAATTCCACATTCTTTGTTCTCTATTATAATCTGCCCACATCTTCCTTCAGTAAATGAAGGATGATTGACTTGTTTTATTTCATAGTCAGTATTTAATAAAGATAAAAGTTGATTCAATCTTTTATGGACATCTTCAAAGCTAGCATCAGCGTCAGCACAGAGAAAAGCGGTATTACTTTGTGTGATAACCTTTTTGTCTATTAATTTTACAATTTCTCCTACTTCAAAAAGCATCTGTGGGTAAGTTTCATGTGTATTCTTAGAAAGAACATTAATCAAAAGTGGATAGATCATTTTACGCATAACACTATAGGTGGATGTAACAGGATTCTCAATTTTCACATAATCTTGCTTGTCAATATTTACTCTAGTAGTTAAAATTTCAGGATCAGTAAGAATGTTTGTAAGTACCTCAGTTCCTCCAGCACCTACAAGTATATTTCGTACCAAATTCTCGCTTTCAGTTTCAGGTAAAAGCCCTCCAGTGGTGAGAACCTTCCATTTTGTTGGACCAATTTTGTTATAGTCTAAAGCAATTGCTAATTCTTCAGCTATATCTACCCAGTGGAGAATATCTTTTCTGTAAGGAGGAATTTCAATGGTTAAAATGTTGCCATCAATTGAATTACAACTGAATCTTCTCTTTGCAATTAACTTTGCAGCATCTTTTGGTTTCATTTTTGTTCCAAGACATTTGTTTACTACATCTAGATTAATCTTAATCTCCTCTTTATCAAAAAGGGGAGTTATCACACTCTCTTTGTAAATATCTGGTGGATATTCTATTTTGACACTATAAATTTCAGCACCATGAGTTACCAAAACCTGACATAATATGTTCAAAACCACATTAACTGTTTCAAAATTGGTTCCAGTGACTTCTATTAAACTGTCAGTAGTTTCTTCTGTAATTCTACCTACGTCATTGCTGTTAATTACAGGTGGTAAGGATAATGTTGTACCATCTGCAGAAAGAAGAATCGGATAATGACCGTATTCTTTAACGATGTGACCAAATTCCTTTCCCTTCTCATGTTCTTCCAATATTCTTTCTAAAGACATCTTTTCTGTAGATTCAAGTGGGATAAATTCATGGGTTTCTTCTATCACTTTGTATTCAATTGGACTCTTTATCATCAAGAGATTATAGAAACCTATAGAAGATCTTTTTCTTTGTCTCCCATAGGAGTAATCAATCTTTTCTGAGAGTTGCATAATTTGTTTAATATGATAATCTGTTAGGGAGATGTTTTTTGCAATTG
>JAGLXK010000357.1 GCA_023132955.1 Candidatus Heimdallarchaeota archaeon | reverse complement strand
GCATTCCCTATCCAAAAACCGTCAACTTGAGCTCTTTTGCACCGATCTGCGATATAAAGATAGATAGGTTTCTCTTCTAATTGTGCAATCTTGTAGAAAATAGCTTCTGGATTGGAAAGAAGTGTCAAAACTATAATCCCTAAATCCTTTTGGTGAGCAAGTAAAGAAGCTTTTTCAATATTTGCTCCAAAGGGAGAAAATGTAAAAGCATCAAATCCTTCTTCTTTAAACCAGAAAATAGCTGATTCGTTAGAGGAATCAATATCACTCAATTTGTGATCAATAATAGATAACATCTCATTTTGATGAATGAGAATATTCAGTGATCTTATTTCATCAGCAGTAAGACCGATTAAGAACTGTCTATTCATCTTAATTACTGAAGTATGAGGTGCTACGTCTTTAATCAAAGTTCGCATAAAATTAAGCCTATCATCATCCTTCATTGTGTATTTACTTCTTTGAGAAGGTAGAACTGGATCGAGTCCTACACATAAGATGCTATTCTTTTGGGAAACTATCTTCTGATATCGTTGAAGAAATGAATTCTGAGATGAAACCATGAAAAATGATTCTTATGAGGATATTTAACAATTTGTTTATCAGAAATGTGTTCACAAACTAATGAAATATTATTTGAAAGCAACAGTAACAAAAATATACTTGTATTTGTGAATTATTTCAAATGAGTTCAGCAGAGAGCTATAGAGATGCTCAAGAGAAACTAATGACCTTGAATCTACTCCAGATGGTCTTTAAGGGATTCGACACTCTTGATAGCATGAGAGCAGCACTGGAAAGAAATGGAGTAGAAGTATCTATAGCCAATCTTTCACGTTATATTAATGGAAAAGCTTTACCAAAATCCAAACTAAAAGATGAACTTTTACGAGCACTTACTCAAGATGAAAGTTTCAACTTGTCTATTGATCAGCTTATTAAAGACCATATTATTAAAGACATAGATGAGTTTGGCAACATTCGAATATCTAATCTACATTTGCTTAATGATTCTAAAACACTAAAAGCAATATTATTTTTAGCAATATATCAAGGGATTATCCCACTTGATGTAGATAAGATAATTACAGCTGAAGTAGATGGTATTCCAATAGCTATGACTTTAGCTCATCTGTTAAATATTGATTGTGTCTATGCTAGAAAGAGAAAACCTTTAGGTACTACAATGTTCATTACTGCTGATATACAATCAACATCTCAAGGGAGAGTTGAAACTATAGGAGTTGACGCTAAATTCATTCGTTCTGAAGAAAAGATACTGATAGTAGATGATATAATAAGATCAGGATCAACACAAACTGCTCTAATAGATTTAGTAAGAAAATGTGAAGCTAAACCAGTTAAAATAGTAATTATAGCTGGAATAGGATCACGGTGGGAGAAAATCAAACAATGGAATAGAGTTGAACTTGAAGTTCTAAAAATCTATTCTGCTACAAAATAAATAGGAAGTATCTTTCTTCAATAAGATTTTGTAGAACTACAATTTCCTAAATCCTCTTTTTTTCACCTGTCTCAAGACGTTTGTAGACACCAAAATCACTTATTTTCTCAAGTTTCTCTGTGTTAAAAATGGGTCCATCCACACAAATCCTCCAACCTGTAGGATCCACAGCACAGCTTGAACAAGCTCCGAACCCACATCTCATGTATCTATCAGCCAGACTCATTTGCATATCAATAACATTAGCAAATTTCTTACCTAAATCAAAAATCGCTTTCATCATCTTTTCTGGACCTGCTGCATATATTACTGATGGGGTTTCTGATTCTTGAAGGAACATTTCTAAATCAACAGTTGGAAAACCTTGGTATCCATACGAACCATCGTCTGTACATACATGAAAATTGATTTTGCCTTGATCGTGAAAATCTTGTAACCACTTGAGATACATTAATCTATCTTTTGATCGGGCTCCCTCAAAAACATGGATATTTTGCTTATTCTCATTGCTCATTAGTTTTTCAGTAAGTAATTTTAAAGGTGTCATACCAAATCCTCCCCCGATTAGAAGGTGGTTCACACCTTCTGGAGGAGTGAATGGTTTACCATAAAAACCCCTAATACCAACTAAATCTCCAACTTCTTTCTTATGCATAGCTTCCGTTCCTGGACCCATTTTGGCAATTCCAACTTCTAGAATGCTATCCTTTAATCCAGCAATACCTACTGGGTATTCATCTTCACCTGGAACCCACAGCATGATAAATTGTCCTGGATTAGCACTTTGAACTTTAACTGGTAGTTTTATTTTGAAGCAATAAGTTTCAAAGCACTCTCCCCATTTTTCAACTATTTCTCCCATAATCGGTTTATCATTAGGAAGGGTTTGTTTTGTCATCTGTGAGCTCCTCCTGTAATTTCACCAATTGAATCAAATTGTTGTTCTTTCATATATTTCTTTATTTTCATCTGGAAGAATCTAACCATATTTTCAGGATATGCAACTCCAAGAGAAGTTCCAATTTCTACAGCTGAAGCTCCAGCTAAAAGGTATTCTATTATATCCTCTCCTCTAAAAATCCCTCCTACTCCTAGCAAAGGTATTTTATTTCCAAAATGCTCATAGAGGTCATAAACATATCTTATTCCAACAGGTTTTATTGCAGCACCAGATAAGCCCCCTTTCTTATACCCAAGAATTGGTTGTTTAGTGTGAATATCAATAACCATAGCCTTCAGTGTATTTATTGCAACTAAAGCATCACATCCTCCTTGAACTGCAGCAGAAGCAATTTCTATAATATCTGATACATTGGGAGTTAGCTTAACCCAGAGGGGTATTCTGGTTTTTTCTCTTAATTCCTTAACAATTTCATAAACTAAATCAGGATCTGTTCCAATTTGTGTTCCTCCCTTCTCAGTATTGAGGTAACTAATATTTAATTCAAAAGCAAGTACAGGAAGATCTTTTAACCCATCAAGAACTTCTATAAATTCTTCTTTATTTTCTCCAAAAATTGAAACAATAGTAGGAGTAGAGTTCTTCATTAGAATTTCAATGTCTTCTCTAAAGATTTGGTATCCTGGATTTGCTAATCCAACAGAGCTAATCACACTTCGAATATCATTGAGTGCAAAAACACTTGGATTAGGATTTCCAGCTCTAGATTTGCTGCTAATACTTTTTGTTATAACCGCGCCAAGACCAGCTTCATACATTCGATTTAGAGTGGAATAAGTCGTTCCTAAAACTCCAGAAGCTAGTATTATTGGATTTCTGATAGTTATATTACCAATTTTAGTTGCTAAACTCATTATCATAAGATTTTTACATTCTTGAAAAGCTTTACTACTTTTCAGAACTATTCTTCTATAACGTAAATTATATTAATCAATCAATTAATGCTTTTCAGAGATATCTGAAACTAAGATTTGCTGGTTCAATCTTTGAGCAGAACTTAAAAAGTGTTTCAGCCTTAACTAATTTGGAGGTCTTCGTATGCCTAGAATAGCTGTAATTTCTGATATTCATTCAAATATCTATGCTTTAGAGGCAGTTTTACAAGACATCCAGAAGAGAAAGAATATCGATGAGATTATCTGTTTAGGCGATATTGTGGGGTATTATCCATTTCCAAATGAATGTATTGAACTAATTAGAGAAGAATGCTCCATTACAATGTTAGGTAATCATGATGCAGGAGTAATTGGAGATGAACCTTCTTTTTGTTTCAATCCAACCGCATATACAATGATTCAATGGACACAAAAAAATATTCATGCCGAAAACAAGAGATGGTTAACTACTCTACCTCGGAGAAAAACAATTGAAAGAAACGGCACTAGTATCTATTTAGTTCATGGTTCTCCACGCCAAACTTTTGATTATATGGATACCTACTCAGATAAGCAGTGGAAAACAATGCTTAAGGAAGCATTTGAGATTACAAAGACAGATGTTCTAATAGTTGGACATACACATGTTCCATTTAAAGCTAGAATTCAAAAACACAATTTCTTAAATCCTGGTTCGGTAGGACAACCACGTAATGGAAAACCTGGAGCATACTATTCTGTTGTGAATACAAGTCCTTACAGCGCGTCTATGATTCATCTAAAGTATGATTACAAACCTGTTCAAGAGAAAATGATCGATTTAAATCTCCCAAAATCCTTGAGCGATCGACTCAACCATGGTAGGTAGAAGAATAATTTATTCATAACGAAAGTCAAGATCTATATCTTCAGCATCAAGATCTTTCAGTTCTTCTTCTAATTTATCATTATACAAGTCGTAAAGAATGACTAAAGCCACACCTTCATGTATTCCTGTCTGGAGAGATAATTTTTCGTATGATATTTCCGGGTTATCTGGAAGAACTTTCTCTCTAATATACCCCTTAAGATTGTTGTAGTTTGGAATGGTTCTAATCCCATCTATCAGATCAGATAATCGCCCTTCAAATCCTGTAAAATTAACGTTTGAGCGCTTCTGTCTTTGAATTTTGGTAAGAACAGCATTATAAGATTGTTCTTCCTTTATTCTTTCCTCTTCAACTTTTTTATCCTTATCCCCAATATAATCGTACAGAGTTGTCAACCTTTTACCCCTTTCTCTAAGAGTCGTTGTTGAGTCATATGAAGAAACTTAAAAAATGTTTTGTAATACGTTTATTAAACAAATAATCAGTTTATTGAAAGAACTTTTAGTTAGTATAAAATTATATTTGTTGAAGATAAGAATCTTTTCCTTTCTGATAGAATTAATTTGGTCACTAAAATACTTGATTCTATATTTCATTAAGAGCTTACTAGTATAAGTTTACGGACAAAAGTATAAAGAAACCTTTAATCATCATAACTGTAGTATAGAAAAGATATACCTAAAAGGTGTAAAACCTGATTTCAAGCCGCCAATTATCATCCAATAACAGTTTTATGAAATATCTTACAACTAGAATATTAGCAGAGTCTTTCTTCAAAATATTTTACTAGACGTTTATCTAGCAACTCATAATTTATTACAAATAGATAATTTTTCTTTTGAATCTAGGGCGCGGCTAATAGATTAAAGAAAAAGTTAATTTAATCCAATAATTGAATACAAAATTCAGTAATATTGTCGGAAGACACATTGTTTAAAGGAAAGGAAAATCATATAGACACTGGTTAAAGCAAAGGAAAAGACAGTTAACTAAACTTCGCACCAATTCATTGATCGTTCTAGAGCTTTTTTCCATGTCTGAATCAATAAAGATCTTTCATCTTGGTTCATATTAGGATGGAATTCCTTTTCTACTTGAAAATTTTGACTAATATCATCTAGACTAGTCCAGTAGTCAACGGCTAAACCAGCTAAATATGCTGCCCCGAGAGCTGTTGTTTCATTTACAACAGGTTTTTGAATAGTAACATCGGAAATGTTAGATTGAAATTGTAGTAGTTGAGAATTATTAGTTACTCCTCCATCTACTCTGAGTATATCTATAGATAATCCTGAATCTTTTTTCATCAACTCAAAAATGTCTTCTGACTGATAGCAAATTGATTCCATAGCGGCTCTTATTAGATGGTCTCGAGTAGTACCTCTTGTTAAACCTATGATCATTCCACGAGCACATGCATCCCAGTGTGGTGCCCCTAATCCAACAAAAGCAGGAACAAAGAAAACACCATCTGTATTTGTTAGCTCATTCATAATTCTCTCAAGGTCCGATTTATTTTCTAAGATTCCAATTCCTTCTTCTAACCATTGAATGACTGCTCCAGTGATGAAAACACTACCTTCAAGAGCATATTGTATATCCGAGTCTATTTTCCAAGCTATTGTCGTTAATAATCCACTGTCTGATTTAACTGGCTTTGAACCAGTATTCAGTAACATGAAATTACCCGTTCCGTAAGTATTCTTAATAGAACCCGCCTTAAAACAAGTTTGACCGAACAAAGCTGCTTGTTGGTCACCTGCAACACCAGTAATAGGAATTGAGCTTTCAAATAGTCCATCTTTGGAATACCCATAAATCTCCTTATCGCTGCTTGGTCTAACCTCTGGTAAAATGTGCAAAGGGATATCTAAAACTTCTAGAATCTCTTCGCTCCAGAGACCTTTATGAATATCGAATAATAGAGTTCTTGAAGCGTTTGAATAGTCTGTTAAATTCTTACCTGTTAGGTTCCAAATTAACCAACTATCGATTGTTCCTACTGCAAGATTTCCGAATTTTAAAGCATCTTGAACTTTGGAGGAATTATCTAATAACCATTTGATTTTGGTACCAGAAAAATATGGGTCTAAAACCAGACCAGTTGTGTTGGTAAACAGAGCTGAAAATCCTTCTTCTTTCAGTTGAGAGCACGTATCAGCAGTTCGTCTACACTGCCAAACAATAGCTTTATGCAAAGGTAAACCTGTACTTGTATTCCATGCTACAACAGTTTCTCTTTGATTAGTTATTCCAATTGAGCATATCGATTCAGAGGTGATCTTTGCTTTATCTAGAGCGTTTCTCATAACTATCTTTGTCTTTTCCCAAATCTCTGAAGGATGATGTTCAACCCATCCTGGTTTAGGATAAAATTGTTCATGCTCAACATAGTCTTTAGCTAACTCTTCACCATGTTTGTTAAAAACCATAGCTCTAGTACCAGTAGTACCTTGATCAATGCTCAAAACAAATTTCATAATCTTAAACATGGACTGGACTTAAAAATTTTATTAGGTGAATCAGTCAACTGGTTTTTCTATTTTCTTAACAGTGGGGACTTTCTTATCTGTTAAATCTTTTTTTTCTTGCTTCTTTAGAGTTTCAGTTCCTTGAGTTGAATAATATCTTCCTTTCCAAGAAACTTTTTTGCCACGTAATCCAAAATAAATGGCTACTCCAATTACAATGAAATTAGCTATTTGTGTAATTGGGAAGAATAAAGCCAAATACCACTTAAGATCTCCTCTCTTGTACCAATAGAAGTAAAAAGTTGCAGCATATGCTAGATACAATCCTGTATTAACTATAATTCCAATTGTATAATTGGCCCAAATGAAATAAGATCCATTACTAAAGAATGATTGTATCATGAATATTGGAGCTAGTACAAAATAAACTAACCATAAAATCATAAAGAAGATTCTCCAAGGAGTTAGAGTTACTATACCCCCCCAAATAGCTCTTCTAAAGGCTCTGAAATACTGACCAAAGCCATCAGGATACATTCTTGTTTGAACTAGATTAGTTCCATCTGTAAAGCTTAAACCTAGTTCTTTTTCTTTAACAAGTTTAGCAAGAGCAACGTCTTCAACTAAAGAACTACTTATTGATGTATGACCACCTAGTTCCTCATATCCCTCTCTTGTGAATAACATGTATTGACCAGAAGCCATAAAAGAATTTTTGTTATATCTATTGTTTACATCATCTCTAGGACCTCCACAGAGGAAACTAAGAAAATACAGATAGCTTGGAAAGAACTCATAAAATCTATATGCTTCTAAATAAGGTAACATTGTAAACAACGCAACATTAGATCCTAATAGATGGGAAACGGTAATTTTAAGAGATCCTGGTGTGTGTTTGGTATCAGCATCTGTAAACAAAAGCACATCGCCTTTTGCTTCCAAATAACCTACATGACACCCATATGATTTACCTATCCATCCTGTTGGTAGATTTGCATCAACTAAGACCTTAACTCCAAAAGATTCTGCTATTTCTACAGTTTTATCTTTTGATCCTCCATCAACCACAAGGATTTCGTAATTAGGATAATCAAGTTTAGTTACACTACTGAGGCATTTAGAGATATTATTTTCTTCTTCTAATGTTGGAACTATAATTGATACAAATGGCAACTCATCATCCTTTAAATCAAGAATCTGCCAAATAGTCTTACTGTTTTGGACTAGTACAAAGAAGTAGACAAAACAGACAATCAC
>JAGLXK010000356.1 GCA_023132955.1 Candidatus Heimdallarchaeota archaeon | reverse complement strand
CTTACTGATCCCACAATTATGCTAAATAGTAAAGGTCCTTTTGAGTTAGTTTGGGTAGTATTAGCTATTCTAGCAGTTAGAGGAGTATTTCAAGCCTTTCAAGGTCCAGCCATCCAAGCTATAACACCACTAATGGTACCACGTAAGCATCTTAATCGGTTTAATAGTGTTAATTTCTTGACAATTAGTGTAATTTTCCTAATTGGTCCTGTTGTTGCCGCTTTATTGTATGCTATTCCAAATATTGGCATAGCTGATCTTCTATGGATTGACGCAGGTACATTTCTTTTTGCAGTAATTCCTCTTTTGATAGTTAAAATTCCAGAAATTGCAAAAGTAGTTGAGAAAAAAGTAAAAGAAACGAAGTTTTGGTATGATTTCAAAGAAGGAATTAATTTTATCAGAAACAAAAAAGGATTATTAGCTTTACTTGGGGTCTTCACAGGTGCTAATTTGTTTATAACACCTTTATTTACTCTAGTGAACTTATTTGTTGATGTTACACTACAAGGTGAAGTAACCCATCTAGCATACACAATGGCGTTCTTTCAAGCAGGTATGATCATATCATCATTGATACTTGTTTTCTGGAAAGGATTTGAGAAGAAAGTACTAGGGGTAGCAGGGGGGATATTCGTTAGTTATATTGGATTTCTAATGATTTCTTTAACGCCTGTTAATTGGTTCTGGTTCATGGGAATTGGAATGTTTATAATGGGATTAACTTTACCACTGATGAATCTGTCAAGTCAATTTATTTGGCAAACTGTTGTTCCTAGTGATAAAATGGGTAGAGTTATGTCAGTAAGACAAACTCTTGCTCAAATTTCAGCGCCTTTAGGAATGATTCTAGCAGGTGTAATAGCAGAAACTGCTAATGCAATAAGACCCGTCTTTTGGGGGTCGATTGTGGGAGGATTTGCTGTTTTAGCAATTTCATGGTTCTTCACAAATATGAAACATGTTCAAGATACAGAAGATTTCCAAACGCCTGATCTTAAGGAAAAAGTATTACCTGAAGCTGAGCAAATTCAACCATCTCCAGCTGTAAGATTTACAGAAGAGTAAGTTCTCTTTTTCTTCTTCTCTTAATCCGATTTGAGACAATAGGGATCAAGCAAAGTACAGTTACTGCAATAAGCTCAAAATCTAAATCTAAGGTAGTGTGTGTATCCCATGTGTAACCAGCTTTATTCATCCATTCCCATGCCTTTTCCAAATTATAATCATATCTTATAATATTCTCATATTGCATAGAATAATATGTATCTGGAAAAGGGTGATGTAGATTTATATGTTCCAATATATTCATTTCATTTCTATCTATTGCATAGCTAATTGCCTTCCTAACAGCTAAAGCTTTAGTATAACTTTCATCAGATGTTTGATTAGCCCAAATAAAATTATCTTCACCTCCCAAATAAGGTCTACGCAAATTGATAGAGCAGAGTTCAATGATATTTGATATCTTTGTATTTACAATAAAACGTGGATCTGATTGCATTTCTTTTCTTGTTGAGGGGAACATTGATAACCCTGTACAATCCAGTTCACCTTCTAGAAATTCAGCTAGTTCTGCAGAAATATCAGGGATTACTCTTATATTAACAGTATCCACAAAAGGAACCAGTCCTGTTTGGCCATCTTTAGCACCTACACCAAACCAATGAGGATTTCTTTGCAAGACAGTTACTAAATTTTTTACAAAATAATCTAACATAAATTTTCCAGTACCAAATGCTGAGTAACTAAAAGTTTGCCATTGGGGTGATTCAACTATTTCTGGAAAAAGACCAGAATAGGCTATTCCACTTTCTGTAAAATATGTTGATGGATCTGTTGAATTCAAAAAGAACTCAGGTAAACAACTAATTGCTAGCTCAGAGAGCACATGAGCGTATGGTTCAATTGATTCAGTAGTAGAGTTCGCATCAACCTCAATATGAAAAGCAAGTTCATTTGAAGGATCAACATAGATATTTGTTACCCAATCATAATTCATCTTTCCCTCTGAAATCATACTACTATGAGCTAAAATGGTAAAAACAAAATCTTTTGCACTTAATTGTTGGTTAGTACCATTGCTTAAATCCCCTTTAAGTCCAACCATGAGAGGAGTCGAAGCTACATCAAGTTCTGGAGATGATGCTGTTCTACCAGTTATATTAAAGGAAGGTGTCCAGAAAATATTATCTCTTACATAGAATTTGTAATGAGTGTTATTTATTATATCCCAATCTTCCACTAGACCTGTTTTCATCGGATAATAATTAGGAGAAAACTGAATAATTGGTTCGGTTAATAATTCACAGATATAAGAACTTGAAGAATCATATGAAAAAATAGGATTCAATTCTTTCCAATTAGCATCAGCTACATTGAATTCGTTAAGGTTAGTTTGACCTTCATGATAGCCTTCATAACTCATATAGGGAAGCGAATTTATCATCCCCCATTCTTCATCATATCCTAAAGTATTAGCCCATACTCCAGTAAAAATTCTTTGTGAAAAAAGGGGTATTATTGGGCATATTTTATTCATGAGTAATTGTTGCCATTCATATGTAATATTTTGTCTTGCTTCAAAATCAGCTTCTTCATTCATACGACTTAGTAAGTCTTCACTTTCCCTTCCATAAGGTAAATCAGCTCCTAAACCAGAAAAATTAATGTGTCCTTCTTCACCATAAAGATCCATTAAAGCAGTTTCAAATGGACTAAAGTACAGACTGAAAATGAACAAATCCCAATCACCTATATATGGAGGATATGGATATCCAAATCCCCATTCCTGAACTTTCACTTCAACATCAATACCTATTTCATGCAAATCATATGCAATGAACAAACAGTAGTCAGTTTTTACTCCCCCACCACTTGTTTTCAAAATGAGTGTAAAGAAGGGTTCATTTTCTACATTAGCTTTTCCTGAAATTAAACTAGTATTAATAACAGATACCAAAACAAGAAAGAAAATAATAGTTCTTTTTTTCACATTCTTAGCTCATTAAGTGCTTTTATACCATAAGTTTGGACACTTATAATATTTCTGTGAGTAAAAAAAGATTATTTGGGAATCCACATATTTTAATGCATCTTTGAAAGCAACACCTATTTACTTGTTTTTGAAAAGTTTTAATTATAAGATAGTTCTTTTGCTCTTGTGATTAAGAGTTGAAGGTCATAGTTTTAGGCGCTGGATTAGTTGGCAATGTGATCGCACAAGATCTAGCAGAAAATTCCGAGATACAAGTAACTGTTGTAGATATTAATCATGAAGTTCTAAATGAACTTAGTGGTAAAATTGATTTACAAACAGTTACAGCTGATTTGTCTAATCAGGAGATGATTAAAGTAATTATTGCAGATCATGATTTGGTTATAGGAGCTCTACCAGGTTTCATGGGTTATCAAACACTAAAAACAGTAATTGGTGAAGGGAAGAATATTGTTGATATTTCCTTTTTTGAAGAAGACCCTTTCTCATTAGATGAATTGGCAAAAGAAAAGGGTGTAACAGCTGTTATTGATTGTGGTATTGCTCCTGGTTTAAGCAATATTGTTTTAGGATATGTAGATTCTTTAATTGATGAAACAGAAAGTTTTCTATGTTATGTAGGGGGTTTACCTCAAGTTAGAGAATGGCCGTTTGAATATAAAGCACCGTTTTCTCCTTCAGATGTTATTGAAGAATATATTCGCTTAGCACGTTATATTGAAGATGGAGAAGAAGTCATTAAACCTGCATTATCTGAATCAGAACTGATTGAATTCGATGAAGTAGGAACTTTAGAGGCTTTCAACACCGATGGATTGAGAACATTACTTCGTACATTTGACATTCCGAATATGAAGGAAAAAACTCTCAGATACCCTGGGCATATTGAAAAAATGAGAATGCTTAGAGAAACTGGTTTCTTCGATAAACAATTAGTGGAAATAAATGGTGTTAAAATCTCCCCTATAGATCTAACTTCTAAACTGCTTTTCAAAATGTGGAGGATGGAACCAGATGATGAGGATTTAACCGTTATGAGAATCATTATTGAGGGAATAAAGGACGATAAAAAAGTTCGATACAGTTACGAGATGCTTGATAAATATGACAAAGAAAAAGAAGTAATTTCGATGGCTAGAACAACTGGATACACATGCACAGCTGTTGCAGGATTGATTCTAAATGGAATTTATGATGAAAAAGGCATAATTCCACCAGAGTATTTAGGTCGAAATACAGAAGTTTATCACAAAGTTATTGAGTATCTTATGGAAAGAAACATTAAATTTTCTGAAATTAAAGAAGACATATAGCTTCCATAAGAGATAATAGTCAGTTTTGATATTGTCTAATAGTGTTTCAAAGATGACTCATTCCTCTTTAGAAAAATGTAATATGGTTGAGCAAGGATATCAGCCAGGTTCATGTGCAGTTCAAACTAAAGAAGGTGTAAAGAAGAGGGCTTGTGATGTAACTTTCCGAAAATCAGCTGAAGGTTCATATGAACGAATAATCAAATCCATGCATCT
>JAGLXK010000355.1 GCA_023132955.1 Candidatus Heimdallarchaeota archaeon | reverse complement strand
TAATAATTTCATTTCATTGAATAATTATTGTATATCTTTTAGTATTAGATTCCCATTTCCTAATTTCTTTGAATAATTTTGTTTGTTTGAAATATTGAATCTCAAAAGCTAATCTTAAATATGCTGCTAGATCATCCTTTTCCAATTTTTGATAGAACACATTTTTTTTGACTCTAAAGATATGTTTACCAAAAACTCTCAGATAACCAATGAGCAGAATCTCTATTAAATCGTGACCATTGCATACTAGCCAAGGATCCAATAATTGTTTCTCTACTTTAATTGTTTCAGATTGAATTTGGGAAACAGAAATTTTCACGTTTTGTGAATTAGAGATAATCATATTTACTAGATTTTTCTTTTGAATTTCGAGAGTTTTTTTATTAATGAATTTGTAAAATCTTAAACCACTTAGTTTCAAAAACCATGAATTCTTGATTGAGAGATAACGTATAAAGCCGACATATTTTGCAGAATTAACCAAAATATCTCTTAAATTTCTTCTTCCTAGAAATTTAATCAACTTACTCCTATCTGTTTTTTCAGTCAATATTTTTTCTAATGCTGGAGATTTAAGCATAAGAGATTCAATATCACATGTATCGGTTCTAAGAAGATTAAGACTTTTATATTTAAATCCAAGCAAATACTCCAAATCAGCATCAACAATTGCCAAAGCTCCATTAAATCCTCTAATTTCAAGAATTTTTATAGTTTCTATGACATTATCTTTTCCTTTAATGTACTCAAGATTACAAGACGTTGTGTCAATGAATTTTTCAAACAATCTATAATCAGTATCACCTTCAACGATTAGGAAGCTACCTTTGAATGAGGTTCTCAACATCATAATTTTGTTTGCAAGTATAGTTGGAGAACTATTCATTACAGGGTGCGTCATCAGGACCCTCCAAACAGACAGTCAATTCCCATTTGTCATTTATAATTTGTGGGGAGTGAGTAGCTATCAAAAATTCCATGTCATTAACTTCTGAAATTTTGAAAATATTATCCAAAAAATCCTCTTGCCAAGCAACATGAAGTGATAATTCTGGTTCATCAATAAGAATTAGAGAATTTGTTTGTGATTTAAAGAGAAGTTCATAAAATACAACCAACATGTGTTTTTCACCAGAAGATAAGTCAGAAACATCGAGTTCTTTAGAATCAGAAGTTGTAAACACAAAACCTTTAATTTTATCAATTTTCAGTTTTTTATATTTGAATCTCTTATTTATTATTTCTGTTAATAATCCAATTCTATTGTATAGATCCTCAAAAATTCCTAGTTTCTTTTCTGTATCTTCTATATGTAATAGGAGTACATATTTAATCCTATCATCTGTTGAAATTTCTTTGGATTGTATTGGTACCAATTGTTGATCTTGTTCAGCATCTAAGATTCCTACGTTAATAAGATTAAGTCTCTGTTCTTCTAGTGCTGTCATCTTGTTTACCAAGCTTTCAATATCAACTTCATCTCTTTCTCCTTTTTCCAGATAATCAATAAGTCTTCTAGGATACGTTCTATCTAGTGACTCAAAAATTGTAGTTGATTCACTTCTTATACTTCTAATTTGATTAGCTATTTCATCAGAGTAATCTACAACTGCTTCAGAAATTTTTTCTTCTGAGTCTTCTTCATCAATTGAAAATGATATCAATCTCTGAGCTTGAACAAATCTTACAGAGATATCAGAGATCAAATCAAGAAACCATTTTATTTTGTTAGGTTTTTCTCTATTAAATATAAAATGTTTATCGGATCTTATTGAACCATATCTTCCAAAATGCCTTCTCTTGTGTATTTCAACATTTCGTCGATAAATATCATAATATTTCATTCGTGTATATGTTAGAAATTCTTCATCCAAATCTCTTAATCTCTGAGGTAAGAATCTATCTTCAAAATCAACATCATCACTGAAATATGAACCTAAAACTCCTTTTTCTGAGTTCTTTCCAGATAATTCTATTTCGATTGCATTTAGTTTCTTCTTAACATTAATTGCCTTCTTTCTTATTGTCAATTTGTAATCTTGATTAAATTCAATAATTATTTTTTCAAATGGTATGTAAACTAGTTCAACATAGTCTTTATTGAAAATACTATCAATAATTTTTAAGATTGTAGTCTTCCCATAACCATTTAACCCATGAATTATTGTAACCTTATCTTTCATTTCGATCCGATGGTTAAAGAAGCCAAATAAATTATCAATTTGAATACTTTTGATTCTCATAGTTCAAAATTCCTTTTAATTAGTATCTTGATAAACTTTGTTGCCAAATTAATGCTATTCTCTTCTTATTACTAGTATTTACATATAAAATCTATAATGGGGATCAATTGCAATATCTTTACTTCTTGCTTCAGACATTATATCACCTACCCTTCTAGAAAGAAGTAAAGTAACAGGTAGATTAGAACAGAACTTTATATTATTCCAATCCAATCTTGACAAAGAAAGAATTTCCTCAGCTATCTTCGAAAATGGAGTGTCATATGAATATCTAGTAATTTCCAAAGGAACAGGAATTCTTGCACCAGGATAAGTAGCTAAAGTAGGTATAAAACCCGATGTAAAGATGTAATTACTACCAGTTTTTTCATCACTTTGAATATAAGTTCCTCTCATTACTGGATAGAGACCATCTCGATAAAATCTTATAGAGGAGTTTTCATTTATAGTTACAAAATCAATATGAGTAACTAAAGCCTTGTTATTTCTGAATCCTGCAATTTCATCTTCAGTATAATGAGAACTCTTGTGGATGACAACTCTATTGGGATTATTTTTCTTTAAATTGTAATAGAAGTCTAATACATAATTTAGGAGATTTTCTGAATATTCCTTGGTTAATTTTGGACTTC
Source organism: Candidatus Heimdallarchaeota archaeon (assembly GCA_023132955.1). Lineage (GTDB taxonomy): Archaea > Asgardarchaeota > Heimdallarchaeia > Heimdallarchaeales > Heimdallarchaeaceae > UBA460. Next base: position 280 of record JAGLXK010000355.1, on the reverse strand, counting down.
TATCTTTTCTTGTTGGTACCCAGTTAAAAGGTTCCCCTCTCAAAATGAAGCTTTCACCTGTACTGAGGAATACTTGTGCAATACTAGATTGTAGTCTGAATGATTTTTCACTGAAATCCCTGAAGAAACTAATACCTATGTAACACACATTATCATCCAGTTTAGAAAGTTTCCACGGAATTCCAAATGCCTTATAGTAAATTGCTACAGAGAGATTCCAAGCAAAAGTTACAGGATCCTCTGTTTGATAATCAGTTCTCTCTTTCTGGAGCATGATTTT
>JAGLXK010000354.1 GCA_023132955.1 Candidatus Heimdallarchaeota archaeon | reverse complement strand
GAATTGTGCCAGAGACAGAGATATCTTGAACAGGGAATTTTATCTCACCACCTTTTACATACCATCCAGAACCAGTGACTGCAAATCTTCCACTGCTTAAGTCAGACATATGTATGCCCATGAAACTTTTCATCATAAAACCTTCTTTAGTTTCAGACAACATTTCATCTAGAGAGGAATCACCTGGATCTATCATTGTAGCATAGGTTCCAATTGCAGGTGGAGTTTTAGCAGGATTGCCTCCAAAGAAACCACCTCTTTGAGCTTTTCCATTACTTTCCATATTCAGTTTCCCTCCATAGTAGCTATCAAGATAATAGGTTTTGAGAATTCCATTCTCGATTAAGTTTGTTCTTTCAGTTGGAGTACCTTCTGCATCATATAAAGCAGAAGTAATCATGTCTGGATGGAGAGGATCATCGGTTAGAGTAAAGTTATCTGGTGCTATTTGTTCTCCAATTTTATCTGCATAGACTGTTTCACCTCTAGATGCTTTATCACCACGTAGAAGTGTATCTAAAATCATAAGCAGACCTCCAAAAAGACCATAAGAGCCTTCTGGAGTTATGATTATTGGATAGTCACCTGCAAGAGACATTGTTTGGGGTTTAGCAGATTTTAGTGTTTTGTCAATTGCTATTTGGCTAATTTCTTTTGGTTTAACTTGGCCCCAAGTTCGACTTCCTTCGAAATGAAAATCATAATTTGGAAAACCATGAGTGGATAAATATCCTATACCTAATCCATATCCTGCATCTCTATCATGAATATCAATACCTTGTGAAGTTTTGAGAAATGAATCACCAATTCCCATAAAACCCATAGCTTGTAAGAAGTAAAGATCTTTAGGTAAGTCGGTAGGAAGCATTTGCTCAAAGACTTCAGCTGCTTGATCTGAATCGAGATTAAATAAATCTTCATCTAAGTCAAGTTTTGCTTTATTTTTCCTAGGTTCTGGAAATGGTTTAAGATCAGGATCTTGTTTCTTGGTTTGAGCACATTGTATTGCCATTTTTACAGTCATTTCAATATCCTTTTTTTCGAAAGACGAAGTGTAAGCAAAACCTTGAGCCTTGTTTGCAATTACTCTGAATGCTAAACCATGTAATATACCTATATTGTGTTTTGGTTTATCTTTTTCAACTTCTAAATTGTATGATTTCTGATTTAATCCAAAAGCTTCACAATAATCTGCTCCTGATTTCTTTGCATATTGTAAACCATGATCTAAAGCTGATTGGATTTTTTTATTTAAATCGTATTCTGACATTTTTTTCACCTAACCTACTACAATATTCTTCACAGCTAACCAACCTGCTGTAACTCCTACAGGTGCTGATTGACCGTCTTTTCCACAGAATCCGATACTATCAAGAGGATCGCCCATTTCTGGTGAAACGCCTATAATTTTAAGCAAGGTTTCTAGGGTATTTCCTGCTAAAGTAGTAGGTCGGTATCTTTCTCCTACTTCTCCATTCTTGATTTCATATAATTCTGCTACACCAAAATTGAATGTACCCTTAATTGGATCGACTTGTCCTCCTCCCCCTTGCATGAGTAGAAAACCATTTCCTATTTTCTCTATTAGTTCATCAGGTTTCATAGAATCCTTAGCTGGAGAAATAAACGTATTAGTCATCCTCACGATTTGAGGGACATTGTATGCTTCAGCTCTTGAATTTCCTGTGGTTTTAAGGTCAAAATGATCCGCTGAACTCCTATCTGTTAGATATGTTTTCAATATCCCATCCTTGATGACATAGTTTTTCTGTCCAGGAACTCCTTCATCATCATATTTAATGTATCCAAATGAATTAATTCCTGCAGATTTTTTCAGCGAGCCATCATCGATTAGATCTACACAAGGATTTCCAACTTTTTTACCTAGCTTTCCTCTAAGAACACCAGCTGTTTGAACAAAATCACCCTCTGCTGAATGTCCTGCAGCTTCATGTGCAAAGAGATGATTTATTGTTCCATCTAGAACAACAGGATATCTGCCACTTTTCACTTTTGGAGCTTTTAAACCTTCCAAGGCTCTCTCTTTTGCTTTCTCCCCTAATTGGCTTGGGCTTCTTATATCAACTAACTCTACCCCACCAACATGCCCGATTCTGCTTCTCCCTTCTATGGTTTCAGAACCTTCTCTAGCAACTGATAATGCATACATCATTACGTAAGGAACCTCATAAACAATCTTTGTTCCTTCTGTAGTGACTAAAGTCATCCTTCTAAGAACTTCTCTGAAGAAGGATGTTCTAGATTTAATCCTGTCATCCTCTTGAGCTTTATCAGCTTCTAATGTGAATTCTATTTTTTCATCAAAGCCCGTGTCATCTAGTTTTTTCTCCTGTTCTCCTATAAAATTGTCTTCAACAACTTTCACTTTAGCTAGAGAGATGTCTTTTTTCTTCTGCTTCAGATTAAGCTTGTTTGCTTTTAGAGCCATATCTATTACATCTTCATATTTCTCTAAAGGTCCATAAGCAAAACCCCATGCTCCTTCATTTAAAATTCTAATTCCTACACCTGATTCGATTCCAGTAGTACTAGCTTCTACTCTACCATTTACTGTTCGAATCTGAGTCATAAGCGAATTTTCTGCTCTTATGTCTCCATAAGGTATTTGTAAATCTTGCAATTTTTGTAATGCTTTATCAACAACATCTTGAGACATTATTATCATCCTAAGAAAACTTAAGCCAATTATAAAAGTATTCAAACGAAGGTTTGATGTAATAAATTTTGAAATAAACTTAAAATGACTATTGATTTCTGTTAGATATGGAATTGAATCTGACAGGTAAGCATGTTTTATTGACAGGAGGTACTGGAGGGATAGGGAAGGTTATTGTTGATCAATTAATTGAAGAAGAAGCTAGAGTAACTATTCATTACAATACTAATACTGTGAGTGCTACTGAGATTCAAAACAAATATGATTCAAGTAGCGTTTTCCTTGTTCAAGGTGATTTGAGAAAAGAAGAAGATATTGAAAATCTTTTTTTTAAAGCAAATGATCATTTTGGTAGAATTGATAACTTAATTGCTAATGCAGGTATTTGGGGGTCTGAATCTACTCTTACATCTGAATTAAGTTTGGATCAGTGGAATAATACTTTGGATGTTAATTTAACAGGTGTATTTCTCTGTGTAAGAGCTTTTTTTAGAAATCTAATCAAATATCCAGGAAAATCTGCTTCAATAGTTCTTGTAGGTTCTACAGCTGGTCTTTTTGGTGAAGCTGGACATGCGGATTATTCTGCTTCCAAAGCAGCTCTAATGTATGGTTTAACAAAAACTTGGAAAAATGAGATAATTCACTATGTGGAAATGGGTAGAGTTAATTCCGTTGGTCCAGGATGGGTTCTTACAGAAATGGCTATGAAATCATTAGAGGACATGGAAGAAGTAAGAAAAATTCTACAGACAATACCTATGCAGAAGATTGCATCAGCTACTGATGTAGCAAATACTGTTTTGTTCTTATTGTCTGATAAAGCTTCAGGTCATATAAGTGGTGAATCTCTTTTAGTAAGCGGGGGTATGGAAGGAAGGGTTCTTTATGATAAATCTCATGTAAATCTGAGTTTTTTTAAAAAGAAAAATAATGGTTGATGTAAGTATATATCAATAGCAAACTTTTTTTTACTCTATCAAATGTTCTCATGATGTCAAAATCTCTTCCTGCTAAAGAAGTTGAGTCTAATTACTCCAATGTTCTTGAAAAAATTCACAAAAGTGCAAGACTTACTGGAAGAGATGGTTCAGATATTACACTTGTCGGGGTAACTAAGAGAATTGCTTTTGAAAGAATAAAACCGGCTCTAGACGCAGGGTTAAAGATAATCGGGGAAATTATAAGTACTGAATTGAAGAAAAAAATACTTAAGATCAAGGAATATTCGCCTTCATCTGAGATTCATGTTGTAGGTCGGATGCAGTCAAATAAAGTCAAATATTCTGTTGAGCAATGTAATTTAATTCAAAGTGTTCAAAGTAGTAAAATACTATCTTTAATAAATAAATATGCACAGAAACTAGATATAGTTTATCCCATTCTTTTACAAGTCGATTTCAGTCAAGTAGAAAGAAGAAAAGGTTTGAATCAGCGGGAAGTTATCAAATATCTAGAAGAGATTAAGAAACTCAATCATATAGAGGTTCAAGGAATAATGACGATAGCTCCTCTTGAATATGAACTAGAA
>JAGLXK010000353.1 GCA_023132955.1 Candidatus Heimdallarchaeota archaeon | reverse complement strand
CTTCTACAATGTCATTAGTGTTCAGAAGAAGAACATCAGTTCCGTCAAAATCATAATTTGCAGGATTCAAATCAGTTACAATGGAGACAGAAAACCAAGAATCTGCAAAGGGTGTCTCATCAATTTTGCGCTTGAACTTCTTTGGAAGTATCTCTGGATTAAGTAATTGATAATAAAGCTGTTTTGCATCTATAGCTGCTACGATAGATTTAGCTGTAAACTTAGATTTATCTTCTAGAACAACGCCTTTGATTCTTTTATCTTCCAGTTCAATTTTCACTACTTTCTTGGAATAAACTATTTTCCCCCCATTCTTCTTGACAGCTTTAGCAAGAGCATTGGGAATCTTCTGAGCACCACCCTTAGGACCCCAAGCAGATTTTTCCATCCCAAAAGCTAGAAAAACTAAAAGCGCAATAGCTGTTATGTCTTCACCTGGAGCTATGTGAAGAGCGGCTCTTAAGTCTTTATAATCGTCTCCAGGGAATAATTCATCTAAGAAAACTTGAAGCTTAAGGGAGCTGTATTTCATCATATTACGAGCTTTCAAGAGCATAGTAACGCCAGTTTTAACTTTACCAAATAGCGAAAGCAGTTCTAGACTATCAGTAGGCATGTCGTCCATTTCTTTTTTAACAGTATCTGCTATATCTATCAACTTAGTTAGATTTGCATCTTTAACATGAGGGAAGGATTTTCTCATAGATTTAATAAAAAGTTCTCTCTCTGAAAAGCGAATATCAACATATTTTGTTGGGCCGAGTATCCTATAAACAGAATTCAAGCGAATGAAATCTATTGGCTCAGTGTTCAAAGACTCCAATAGAGAATTAAACCCAGGTCCATCTAAGATCCAATGAGCACCTGGATCAAAAACAAGTTTCTTACGAGTGTATGAACAACAATACCCACCAGGTTTTTTCCCCTGTTCGAAGACCATTACCTTCTTACCTTCTTTAGCTAAATGAGCTGCACATGAAAGACCTGAGACTCCAGCTCCAATTACAATTGTGTCAAAATCTGGAGAAGACATCAAGATTAATAGCTTAATGTAAGTATTTAATGATTATTGTATTCTAAAGAGGAAAAAAAAGAAAAAAAAGAAAAACTAGTGATGGAATGCACCAGTGTGTAGTATGCTTCTCAAAGCTTTTGATTTTTGTCTAGTTAAATGAGCTTCAGCTGTTTCAGTTGAAACCTCAATGTTATTGTGATGAGATCCATTTGAGGAATAGACCTTCTTTGCGTCTCTAGCTAATTTTGTAAGACGGTCATACACTGATACTTCTTCTCTGAGCCTGAAATCAGAGATTTTTGAGTTTTTTGAGATTGTTATTGTTGCCATTTTCTTTCACCATTCTCATTGCTTAAGAACAATATATCATTTAGTGTTAATAAAGGTTTCGTTTTATGAAAACTCTAACCTCATTTCATGAAAAGATGTCTATCATGTTTTATAAAAACACTTATTAAGGATTAAAACGTACTTATCATGAGCCGAAAAAGTGAATGAAAAATGAACTCTGATGAAACTCAAGACGTTATTACTCGACCTCAGATAGGTGTCAAGCTAATAAGAGATAAAGAAATTACCTCTAAATTATTTGATAAAAACATGGAACCTATAATAATTATTCTCCGTGAGGGACCTTTAACAATTAAAGAATTGTTTGAGAAGTATAATCAACTTGCAGAAGATCCAAAATCTGAAATAACAACAAAATCTGAAATGACTATTTACAGGTATGTAAAAGAATTAGATAAAATAGATATCGTTAAAGAAGTTGGAAAAAGAATCAAAACTGGTCAATCAGCATCAGAGACACTGTATGGTCGTACAGCAAAAATATTCTGGAATCTTACAGATAAAGAAGCTTATTGGAAAAGTGAAGATAGTAAACCAACAATAAATGCCATTCGTGATCTGTTATCAATCTATAAAGAGAACGCTACCATAAATACTGAAAATTTAGTTAAACTTCTGACCAAGACATACACAAAAAATGCAGAAGAGTTGGGTACATTCTTTGACGAAAATGATGATGCAATTGATAAAATAATCTCTGGATTTTCCTTTAAGGATGTTGACCACATATTTAATATTTTAGGAACTCTGATTCTATTAATGAATAGCGATGATTTTACAAAAGAATTAGAAGAATGTGGTTGTTAAACTTAAATTTTATTGCTAGAGAAAAGAACCTGTCATATAAAAAATCACGATTCAACTATTACAGAAAATTATCT
>JAGLXK010000352.1 GCA_023132955.1 Candidatus Heimdallarchaeota archaeon | reverse complement strand
CAAATATTCTCCTTCACCATCATAATCAATTGTAACATAATCAGATAAGTAATGATAACCTAAAGCGGACGCTTCAATATTATAAGTCGCAGCACCTAGACCAGTGAAATTGTAGAAACCATCGATGTTTGTAAAGTCATCTGTTATATAGTACCCTTCTTCATTGTTTAATTGAACATATGCTCCTAGTATAGGATTTGTAGTTTCAAAATCATAGACATAGACATCAATGAAACCATTACCAGGTACAAAGACGTTTACAAGATAGAATTCAACATATTCTCCTTCATCTTCATAATCAATAGTTACAGTAGATCCATTGTTTTCATAGCCAGAAGCATAAATATCAATATAATAAAGACCAAGACTTAAACCAGTAAAATTGATGAAACCATCAATATTTGTAAAGCCAAAATCTATGGTGGTATAAACATCATCACTAAGCCAAACATCTGCACCTTGTACAGGATTCATAGTAAGTTCATCATAGACATAAACTTCAATATAAGCATCATCTAGGTCTAATTTAAATGGGTCATCAATGGTAACAAAAGTTGATTGAGATAATAGTGGTGAGACAATTCCTAGTATTAATAAAGAGAAAATAAACCCAGAAAGGATTTTTTTCTTGTTTTTCAATTTTTACACCTTTTTTTTTAATTAGCTTTTAGTTGACTAATTGCTAAACTATTAACATAAGATTGATAAAAGTTTCTATTTACATTCAGTGTATATAAAAATAATCATTCAAATAATTATTTAAATCAATAAAAAATAGGTTTAAAAAAACCTGATTAGAGTACATTTTTAGTTCATTATTGAAATAATCATTATAACAAGTCTTAAAGTTTAATCAATAAAGAGAATTCCTTCCTTTTCCTCTTTTCCCTTTATTTCAAATCCATTCTCTTGATACATCCCTACTGCTCTTTTGTTTGCTAGTGTAACAGCTGAACCTATATTTTCACAATTTAGCACTTCAAAATATTTTATTATAGCATTTCTGAACAATGCTTTTCCCAAACCAAAACTTTGGTATGAAGGATTAACAGCAAAATCTACAATGAAACCGCGTTGATCTATTGGAGCTAGAGTGATTATATATCCTGCTAACTCACCTTCATCTGTTAAAGCAAAATATGAAGTTTCTTCACTCAGAGAACCGTAATAACCACTGAAAAGTCTCGAAATTAAAGATATATTGTAGTCAGTACTGTTCTTAGAAAGAATATTTATGTTATCCTCAAAATCAATGTTTGAATAAACTTTATTTTGGAGTTCTGCTACTTTTGTCCAAGAAACCTCATTT
>JAGLXK010000351.1 GCA_023132955.1 Candidatus Heimdallarchaeota archaeon | reverse complement strand
AAGTAGAGGATGGATACGGACAAAGCTAAGGCACTACAAATACCAAATCCAACAATCATAATAATCATAGAGGTGGTGTTTGGCAAGGATGAAGTAAAGCTCACTGTTCCTCCTAAGTTGCTTATATGTTCTTGAAATGCAAGATATCTTTCAGGATACCAGAATATTGCCAAAAACAAGGTTAAAATAAGCGTATAAGCCATAATAATGAGAATATTCTTTATTATAATTTGAATCCTCAAAGGAGGTTCATAATTTTCTTTTGGGGACATGGTTTTTTAATACCTTTTGTAATGTATAAACCTTTCCTATTTTTTGGCATACTAATGAAAAATTAATGAAACTGATTCTCAAATCATTTTACTCGATATTTTCTTGTTCATCGTAGTAATGAACTAAGTATAAATATTTGAATATACTAAGTTAAGCTATGTTAGAAAAAGAAATCCAAGAGCTTGAAGAGATACTTCTTCCTTTTGCTTTAGGAAGACTCGGTAAAATGTTTGTAAGCAAGAAATTCAAAAGATTTTTTGAGTGGATTGTGAGAGCTTACGTTCGATGTCTTTTCAATATTACAGATGAAATTCATCTCCTTGAAATCACAACTGTTGCTATTGCTGAAGCGTATTATATGGATGAAATTAAAATTTTTAATATTTATGACTCTGTTATCAAACAGTTTACATCTACTGGTACTCAAATGGCGTCTGGAGAGATTCATCATTGGTTTATTTATTTACAAGAAAAAGGAAAACTTCCAGGAATATACAATCGTTTTACTGGTAAATATAGAATAAAATGATGAGTTATTGTCATCTTGTCATATTAAACAAGAGTTGTTGAACTTCTTTTGTAGAGGTCATTGTGGGTCAACACTCACTCTACGTGGATACATCACGTATCCTCCTACCCCGTTCACACTCCGCTTAGGAAGTGCTTTCGGATCGCTTTTGACTAAAATGTTATAAGCAGCATTCACGTCAGCATTGATGAGAAAACCTTGAGCAGAACGAAATAATCCTCGTTCAATTCTTCGTCCAGCATACTTTTCTCTAAACTTGGGAAACTCATTATCCAGAAAACTGCTTTTAGAAGTATATTGTTCAGGGATGAGTTCAATTTTTATCCCATGTTCAGCTGCTTTGTATTTCAGCTGGTTGATGAGTTTCATGAAGGGAATCGAAACAAATATCTGAGTAATCTTTTTCCAGAAATGAACATTTTGTTTCCATTTCTCATTGTAGCCGATAATGACTTCATGCAAGTTCCGTTCTACCCACAAGTCTACCAGATACTTGGTGAGTTTGTGGAGGGCATCTTTGAGTTTTTTGCGCCATTTCTCTCGAAGAATATAATAAGCTGGACCATAAGTTAATCTATTCTGCTTTTTCAGTTGTTTTCTTTGCTGTTGGACATATTGTGATCTTAATTGTGTCTGTTTTTTCAAATAATACTGAATGATACTCTTTATTCCTTTCCCGTGATTCTTGATAACAATTGGTTGAGTGCCAAGGTTATCCACAAAGGTCACTAGATTGATAGACCCTAAATCGATCGCTCCTTTTCTGGTTAGTCGTTTTCGTTGTTTAGGTAAAACTTTCTCATAAACTAGTTCTAGGGTATAGCCTACTCGTCTTGGAACGATTCTCACCTCTTTCAACTTGGTACGAGCTGTTAATCGGGTTTTATATTAAAACCCTACTTTCTTAGGAAGGACTAGCCATCCATTTCTTAGTCTCGCTTGTTGATTCGTAAAGATTGCCACCACTTCTCCATCTTTCGCCTTGTAGTTGGGTGGGTGGGGCATAGCAAAAAACGCTGCGGAATTCTTCTTCCACTCCTTTTTCGCTTGAAAATATCCCTTCCAATTCCTACAAAGGAGTTTAAGGGTGTGTTGAGCTGTGTGAGCTGGAAGGACTCGATAACACTCTTCTTCCTTGAGTAAAGTATTAAGATCATAGTATACTAGCAGCTTGTGCTTCTTGTTCAAAGATTGTTTTACCAGATAGTTCGCTCGATTATAGAGATTTTTCACTTGATGACAAAGTGTACTCAAAGCTTGGCGATAGGGGAGTTCTATGCATTCTACTCGTAGTACTTTGGTCATCACAGTTTTCCCTAGAATTCCCTATAAAAGCTCCCGTAATAATTGTTCTAAAAGTGTCTTCCAAAGTGATTCATTGTACCTTTAATATGACTACATGACAATTAATAATCATAAAGGAAACAATTAGCAACAGAACTCATCATCTCTTCGCTCAATGTCACCTTCGGGGATAGTTTGGTAGGTTATCCTTTTTCCCGAAGACTTTAAATTTAGTATACAATCTTTAATTTATGACTGAAGAAACAAGACTAGTCATAAAATCAGGAAATGTTTTCGATTCTATTGAAGGAAAAATAAAAGAAAATCTCACTATAGTAGTTAAGAACAAAGAGATTGCATGGGTGGGAGATGAAGGAAGTTTCGAGAAAGAAGAAACTGATAAGATTATTGATGCTACAGGAAAAACTGTCCTTCCTGGTATGGTCGAGTGTCATGTTCATCTTAGTGGAACTGGTGATCCTCAATATGAAAGAGAATACCTCAGAACAAAGAGAGACATGTATAATCTTATAGCTCTTGACAATGCTCAGAAACATCTAGTAAGTGGATTTACTTGTGTACGAGATGCTGGTAGTTACAAAGGGATTGTTTCCTCACTAAAACGAATTCTTAATAAAGGTATTTTTGCAGGTCCCAGATTGGTTGGATCTGAAACTGGAATTTGGCAGTGGGGGGATTCAGAAGCTTTTGGTCCTCAAGCTCTAATTAATTTTGACAGGGAAGTTTCTGTCATACAAGCTGGAGTTGATAACGTTAAATATGCTGTTAGAGATCAGAAAAAACTTGGAGCTGATTTCATTAAGACTGCAACTACTGGCGGTGTTCTTCATGGTATGGAATCTCAAGTTAGCTTTGTTCTTTGGACCGATGAGGAACTAGTTGCGATTCGAGAAGAAGCTCACCGATTAGGAATGCATGTTGGTTGCCATGCTCATGGAAATGCTGGTATACAGGCAGCTGTTAGAGCTGGATTTGACACTATTGAACATGGTAGTTTTCTGGATGAGGAAACCGCTAAAATGATGGTTGAGAAAGGAACTTACTTGATTCCTACTCGTTCAGCAATCGTCTGTCTAGCTAGTTCTGATATTCATAAACAGATGCCTCCTGAAGTACAGAAGAAGATTGTGAAGTGTTACGATAAAGCAAAAGAAAGTCATCAAATAGCCTTAGATAAAGGTGTTAAAATTGCAATTGGGACTGATGCTGCTACCCCTGGGAATTTTCATGGAAATACTGGATTAGAGATTAAATTCATGGTTGATGATATAGGTATGACTCCTGTTCAAGCCATGCAAGCTGCAACTATAGAAGGTGCTCGTGCTATTTGGCTAGATGATAAAATTGGTTCGATCGAAAAAGGAAAATTAGCTGACATAGTTATTAGTGACAAAAATCCTCTCGAAGACATCTCAGCAGTTGTTGATCCGTTGAATTTTTCTCATGTTATCAAAGATGGAAAAGTTATGGCTGGAAGAGGAAGAATAGCTTACTTTTCACCACTGAAGAAAATAAAACTTGATTAACTCATACACAGAAATTAAGAATTATATATGAGCTTTTAGAGAGTAAAGAAAATGATGTCTAACTCATTAAATGAAGAATTTCCTCAAGAAATGGTTTTCATAAAAGAATCAGTTAAAGAGCAAATTCTCATGTCTGATGAGCAAGAGGTCTTTTGTTTTTATTCAACAAAACACGCTGGTTCTAACAAACCAACTATTTTCTTTATCCAAGGATTAGGTCCAGGAGTCTATTCTTGGTCCGATCTATGGGATGAATTGTACAAAGACTATGATCTTGTTATTATAGATTCAAGAGAGAAACCTTCTATTAATCTGAAGAAAAAAAAGCACTGCACTGTTCAGCGTATAGCCTTAGATATTGTTGAAACTATACATTATCTAAAACTCAAAGAAGAGAATGTTATTTTCATTGGATCTAGTTTTGGAGTATATTATGTTGCACATTGTGTAAGCCAAAAGTGGGTTATGCCTAAGAATTGTTTTTTCATTGGACCATTTGTTCGTACGAGCTATCCTAATCTATCTACACAATTAGCATTTATGCTACCTACTTCCCTTTTAGAAAAGGTTGGAAAGCGAATAGCCAGAAGATATCTCAGAACTCGAGTAGCTGCTGGTTTTCAGAAGAAAGTATATTATGAACGAGTAACAAACATTGATGTTGGGAGATGGAAAAGATGTTCAAAAATGAGAAGATGGAATGCTTCAGAAGATTATAAAAGAATAAAATGTCCTATCTTTATTTTTACTACTTCAGATGATAAATATCATAGAATAGAAAAAACAAGAGAAGTATGTAATTTAATAGAAAATAGTACTCTGATCGAAATTCCTGATTACAATTTCATGCATATTAAACCAGGTGTAGTAGAGTTTGCAAAAATGATTAACAAACACATACATACAATTGATGAATAAGATACAACGATTTGAAAGAGAGACTAGACATCAATTATTCTTGGTTTTTTTATAGTTTTGACATACTGATGTACTGATGGATAGGTTTCAAGATGAGATTCATAAGATTGCTGATCTTCTCTTTTCAAATGGGGAAAGGATACTAGAAACAGAGAGTTTCATTTTAGAATTTTACAAATCTAAGCCATCTAGTTCTGTGTTGAATTGGCGAAAGATAATAGCTGAATTTCTAGTGGAAGACCATTCGTATGGCTGTAATATCGATATACTAGATAAGAAATCTAACATAACTTTAGCATTAATTCAACTTAATCCTCTGAAATTAAGAACTCTCTACATGGAGTTACTTACTTTGTTAGATCTCAATGAACAATATGCAGTCATTTATTCAGATAAACACATACTTTGTTCAGTTTCTGTTGCTAATGGGTTAAGATAGAAAATAAGCACTATCCACTAATTTCACACATTGTTCCAAACTTCATCGTCTTTATTATCCCAAAGTTCTCCAATCTTTTCCCTTTGAACTTTGTCTGATGTTTTGAGGATTTCTTCAGTGGATTCAGAATTAAGAAAAAGCAAACGAGCAATGACATCGGAATAAGGCTCCCTAGGATGAATTTTAAGTCGTTCTAACATAACTTTAAGTTCATTGTCGATTTGAATCGTTGTTTTACTCATAACTAATTATAATGTAATAAAGTATATTATAGCTTCTAATAATAAGCAATGCTTTGCATGTTTCTTAAATTCCGAAAACAAATTTACCAAGAAAATCTTTAAGTATTACTTACAAGTATACTATATGGTGATACCATGAGTACTACCATGTCGTTTAAGATTCCAGAAGAATTAAGAGAAAAGATGAAAGAATTAAAAGATCAAGTAGAATGGAGCGAAGAATTAAGAGAATACATCAAGAAAAGAATAAGAGAAATTGAAGGAAAAAAGAAATTAGACAAAGCACATGAAATGATAAAAAAAACATCCTCTTCACCTATAGGAACAGCTAAGAAGATAGTGAGGGAAGAACGTGATAGTAATTGATGCTTCAATTCTGTCTAAATATTTACTACAAGAACCAGATTGGGAAAAAGTGAAACCATATATAATGAAAGGTCAAAGTCTGGATTTTGTTCTTATAGAGGTCACAAATGCAATCTGGAAAGACAATTATATATATAAAAAGAAAGCAAAAGATGCTTTTGAAAAATATACTGCTCTAAAGATTCTATTTGATGGAGTTTTAGTTATACATGAATCAAAACATTTGATTGAAGAATCTTTTAAAATTGCAATTCAAGAAAGAGTTCCTGTATATGATATTTTGTATATAGTTTTGTCATTAGCAGAAAATCTACAATTACTTACTTCAGATATTAAACAAGCAAAAATAGCAACAAAATATAATGTAGATGTTTTACAGCTTAAATAGATAAAAGGAAAAATCAACCTCCCTGTTGTCAGAATTAGATTTTAAGTTCTTGTTTGTCTGGATTACTTTTGCTTCTCTATCCAAGAGAGTATTATTTCTTTGAATTTTACGAAGTCAGAATCTAACATTTTTAAACTTGCAAAAAGAATTTCTAGATTAATTATTCCATATTGATGAACCAGCAAATTTCTCATTTTTATAATATTAATAAAATTATTTGATTCATCCTCTTTTATAACCCCAACATCTACTAATTTATTCATGCAATCAGAATATGAAGAGGGAGGAGTTTCGCTTGAATGAGCGATAATATGAGTACAGATATCAAGCATTATTTGGGAAATAACTTCAAAAATCCTTTCAGACTCTAGTTGAAGAGAAAAATCATCTAGAAATATTTTTTCAGAAATCTCAATAATTCTCCTGAGTCTTTCAATGTATTTTTTGCTATAAGCTAATTTTTCTTTAAGGAAATCAGAATTAACTGCCATAAATTTTCATCCGTCTACTGCTTGACTAAGATAGTTTTGAAACCAAATTTTGTGATCATAATAGTATTTTAAGAGATTTTCTATGAATTTTATTCGAACATTTTTGGTTTCCTCATAAAGCAATATCCCATCTTTAATTGCTTGAAATTGTACATGTAGAGGTGTTCTCTCTAGAATTGTGATTTCGAGATTATCTTGCTTTGTAACCTCACTTGCTTTTCGGGAGAAATCACTAAAAAGAATTACTATTTCTTTAGGGGAAATTGTATCAAGAGAAGGGAAAGAAACAAAGATATCTATATCGCTTAAAACACCTTGCTGACCTCTAACCCAGGAACCACTAAAATAGGCAAAAGATACATTATAATCTTTAAATAGTGGAGATAAGTTGTTCTTTAAAGATTCAACTAACTTTGAGAGAGCTTCCTCTTGGTTAGATATAGTCATGTTTCTCAAGAGAATATACATATAATCATAAATAATAGTTTCTATTAGTTTTACAAATCAAATAAGAAAAGAAAACTCAACCTCCCTAAGGTTGAAAAAACGAGAATATTTCGAACAGAAAAATATATGTACGACATGTCATACCGTATATACAATGACATCAATTAGTGTTCGAGTACCTGATGAGATAAAGAGGAAAATGAAGAAATTAAGCCATATTAACTGGAGTGAAGAGCTTAGAGAAGTTATTTTAAAGATAATAAATCAGGAAGAAAATAAAAATATTGCAGAAGCTCTTCTTTCAAACGAGGAATTGAGAAAAGATGCTCCCTCAAAGTGGGATTCAACAGAACTAATCCGCAATTGGAGAGATAATAGATATGGAACTCCTAGTGATTGATGCAAGTGTATTAATTAAATGGTTCGTAAATGAAATAAAATCTGAATCTGCAATAGAAATAAGGGACAATTATATTAAAGGAAAATTTGATTTAATTGCACCAAATCTGATTTTATACGAAGTTTTGAATGCTCTAAAATATATCAAGTTACATAATCAAGAAGAAATAGAAAGGATTTTTGATATAATAATAAATTATGGAATAGAATTCTTCACATTTGACAAAGAACTAGCAGGTAAGTCTATAGAAATATCTATGAAGAGTGAACTCTCCTTGTATGATTCGGTATGTGTAGCTCTAGCAAGAATAAGAGAAGGGAAATTGATCACGGCAGATGAGAAATTATTGAAAAAAACTCCGAAAGAATATAAGAAATTCGTCAGAATATTGTAATCTGTAAGAAATAAATCAACAAAAGAAAAGAAAAATCAATCTCCCTAAGGTTGAAAACCAAGCTCTTTACAACTCTATCTATAAGATTGTTGAGCTCTGTTAGCTAATTAAGATAGGTGTTTTGCTGTAAATTTATATACCTTATAATTAATGAATTTATATGATAAATGAAAGAACATGCGGATTAACTTGCGGAAGAATAAATTCATTGACTGGTGGATTTATTCTTGTGATACAGGGTTTATTAACCATTATCGCTGAAGCGAAAGCTGCTAGAGGCTTGGAAGTAGTAGGAGGAATGTCATTTCTTTCTTTCACCGGAATCTATTGGTTGAATGGTTTGATAATGTTTCTTTTAGGAATATTAGTTCTCTTCCTGGTATGGGATTGGTTACAGAAGAAAATGAAAACAGGTCCGTGGATTAAGGATATTACAATAATAGCAGTAATGCTAATAATTATCGGTTTCATAACTGGAGGAGCAGGAGGATTGTTTATTCTATCAGGAGGAATATGGTCACTAGTTGGGCAAACAAAAACAACACAAACTAGCACAGTATAAAACCCATAAAAAGAAAGAAAAATCAACCTTTGTGAGAAGCTAAATCATAAATGATTTTATGTAAATTCATTCTTGATTTTTTAAATCGTTTATAGTATAGACTAATGCAACTATAGCTAGAATCTTTTGGACAGTTTTAATCAAATTCTAGATTTATCTTTAAGAATTCCTTATGTTATAAGAATTGCAGTTTATAAATTTTAGGGGGATAAAGAATCACTTTAAGCGTCTTAAGATGAAGAATTTACAATAAGCTTATAAAAGCTGTAAATATTCTTAGCTATGCGAATTACAAAAGTAAAAATTCTAGTATTCTTTCTAATGCTTTCAGTAATGAGTAGCTTTAACTTAGTAGAAGCTCTAGATAATGGCAACTATTATTCATCTGATCTTGTAGCAGGAACTGTTCTAGAATGGAATTATGTTTTAAAAAATCTACATCTTAATCCTATAACAACTGATACGAGTAAAATTACCATAACAGTACTTCAAGATGTGGAAGATGTAACTCTAAATGAAGGAGACTATGGTGCATACTTTGATTATTCTGCTGTTTCAACATCTCCAATTTCAGCATCTGTAATTTCAGCAACTATGTGCCAGCTAATAGGTTCCTACATCTACCCTATTATCAGAGTTATTGGCGGAGAATCATTTACTTACTATGAGTACTTTAAACAAAACATAGAGAACCCTCCAAAGTATGAGATATCACGTAAAGGAGGTAATTTAGTAATAAAAACTCGTACTGGAACTGGGGCTGATGAATTTACCAATGACATCAAAGTACATGAAGATACAGGTATTTTAAGGGAAAAGTCTTTTTATGGTTACATAGATGTATATGAAATAGAATATACTATAGATGTAGAATTTATTGGAGGATTAGATCTAGCAAGTGGAGAATTCAGCTCAGTTATTATCTTATTCATTTGTGTGGCAATCTTTCGAGTAATCATTAAAAGAAAAAGAAATAATCAACCTCCTTAAGGTTGAAAAAATGAATATTGTAGGATCTAATACACGCCCATTTGTTGATTACCAGTTAAGTCTCTATGAGGATCTCGAACTCCATCAGCGTAAGCAAACTTACCTTTTGGTTTAATCAGAGTAGCTAAATCACCTGTCTGTATCAAAGCTGGAATTACTGTCTCAGGACTGATTCTTTGGCTGACAACAGTACCTTGTTCACCATAGTTAACTCGAGTAGAGATGTTAGTAGGATTATCAATAACAAACATGTTCATACGAGGATGGGGATAGTAGTCGATGTGATACCCTTCATGATCCGGAGATTCGAAGGCAGTACCGAAAAGTGACTGGCCATAGAACCCACAAACTTTCAAGCCCATATCTTCTCTGAGAATTTTTAGAGTCTCATTAGAAAGGGGTGTTCCGCCATGTACGATAGCTTGAAGGTTTCCTTTTTCTTTTAGACTTTGGATCAGTGGGAACATCTTTTCGATGAGCACACCAGTTGTGAACATACCAGTTATAAATGGAAATTCTTGTTTGACTAGACGTCCAACTTGGTCTTGCAAATGTTGCATATACATCCCACCAATCTTGGGGTCTGTCATCATTGCAACTTTCACAAACCGTGGGTCCATGTCTATCATAAAGACGGATTTAGCGAAATCGCGTTCAAAGCTCTTCAGAGTCCACTTACCAATAGTGTGGGGACCTGTAGGGACAGTTGCAAGGTAGGTTAAATCTCTAGGAATACCAAAATCTTCGAACTGACCTTCACAGACTTTAGCTAAGACATTGAAAGTATCTGTATCAAGACTAAAATAATCCATGTTGTCAAAGTCGTTTCTAAGGGTATTTGCAAAAAGTATGTTTTTTTTAGGAGCCCCTGTAGTTCCTCCTGTTTCAGCTACCTGCATTTCTGTTCCTGGGTGCTTTGCGTAGTATTCATGTGCCCATTTTGTTGTTGTAAACATTACTGATTTATCTCTAAATATATTTGGATCTGTTGCTCCAAATTGTTCTGCTAATTCTTCCCAGCTGTTTATATCCCCTTTCTTTATCCCTTTCTCAGCTGCTAGTCCTATCATATAAGGAGATCCTGTTTCTTCTCCTATTGCAATATCAACACATTCTGTCAAAAAATCTTTTTGGTCGTTTTTACTTATTATTACTTGTTTCGTGGATGTAGACGAAGCCATGTGTCTTTCACCAACAAGTTAATTTGCAAATTGATTTATAAACTCGAGGAAAAATTTTAAAAATCAACTCCTGCCTTACAACACTTATTTCTTCTTTTGCTTCATATCCAGAAGGAGAAAAATCGTTCCATTTATGAAAAAAAGTGTTGCGTGTACTAATCTGGAGACAAATAAACCAACATTCCAACCCCAAGTATAAGTAAGCCGACCTGAAATTCTACCTCCATAAAACATGAATGTATATACAATTACTATTGCTATTGCTAATATTGCTGGTCTATAATCTATTCTTCTTACATTTCTATTATGGATTAATTCTACAATTATTCCTGCAAATAGTGAAACTATAAGCAAGCATAAGAAAACCAATATGACTAAACCTAAGGCACCTGCTATCATGTGACCCCTCCTCCATGCATCATAATCCCCTCCAATACTTATCATATATTCGAAATTAAAGATATCATAGTAAATGTAGTAGACTATATTCATTATGAACAGACAGGTAGAAGAGAACACTGCTGAAATTTTAGTTATATTTCTGGCTATAGGAACTGGTTCTTCCCATTCCGACCATTTGCTAACTTTAACGAAATTTAGAGATAAGAAAAAGATAACTCCGAAGTACATTATTTTGATTAAGAAACGTTCAATGCTTGTTATAGGATAAAAAATTTTACCAGCAGCTTCACCACTTAGATCCAACTGAGATAAGATAATTCCAGATATCAGAACTAATCCTCCGATTACAAACATAATTATGTAACTATATTGAATTGAGGTTGTTTCTAGAAATCTTAATCTATTTATTGTAAGTTGTTCGTTCTTACTTGCTTCTAGTTCCAATTAAGCACATCCTCTATTATTTTAGACTCGTTTTACAGCTGAAACATTGCTCATCTACATCTGTGTTTATTGCTCCACAATTTTTTACAATAAACTATATCCTTTTCCTCTGATGTATGAGCTTTATCTATGTATTCCATATAACCTGAGCTTGTTGTTTCAATGGTACTTTTCTTCTTTTCAATATATGTTTTTCCTTTCTTAGTTACTCTTTCTACACTTATTTCACTCATCATTGGTTTTCGTATTGTATCAATGAAAAATAGTAATGCTATAATTGCATAACTTCCAAACTCAATATACCCTTGAACCATTAGAAGATCCATTGAAGCGAAGTAGTATCTTATAGCTCTGTTGGGATCAGTTAATTGAACTGAAGGGTTTTGAGATATAGGATAAAGCACATAAAACACCATACTGTTCAGTAGATGAAACGAGCCATACAAAAGTAAAACACCGTTGAGATATCCTGTTGCCCTTGATTTCAATATCCATATAATCCACAAGAAAATGAGCACTTGTACAGCTGAGAAAGCAAGTAGTACAATCAAGTAAACTAGAACAACACTCTCTGAAAAATCTACAAACATTACAACGTTATTTAGTGCCAACAAAATCGCAAAGAATATCCCCACTGAGATTATAGGCATTTTGTATCTCTTCAACTCCATGGGTTCAGGATGTAAAATGTAGATGGTTATGAATAGGGAAACAATTGCAATATTATAGACTATAAATGAGCTTAAAGCCAGAGCATCTCCAACAATTGGGAGTACGGGAAGCCAATAATAAATCACAGTTGACGAAAACCAAGCTAGAATTGACATTGTAGCAAAAAGCAAGCCATTGATTAAGAAAAACACTCTTGGATTTATTCTACCTATGAATGTTGGTTTACTCATTTGAAGACCCTCTAGTTAAAATCTGTTGTAATTTTGAAAATCTTCCTTAAGAAATTAGTCAAAATTTAATGATTTTCAAATAAGATTTGTTTGAAAAATGTTAAACTCGGAGAATAGATAGTCAATTCCAGCCTTACTCTTTCTTTGTTTCCCTACACTTAATTATCAAGTATATACCTAAAACTAGTGGTACTGATAGACTAAACTCTATAAATACAATATTAAATTCAAAATATGAAAATAAAAAAAATTAGGTTAGTGATTGTCCACAATTTTCACAGAATTTCCCTACATCGAAAATCTTAGCCCCACAATATGTACAGTATTTAGCAACTGATTCTGTAGTTTCTACTTTTGTAGCTATTTCTTCTGTTCTTATTGGTTGATATCTTCCATCACTAGCTGGTACACCAGTTCCAAATGGAGTTATTTTCCTGCTTATCTCAGGCTTGTTAGATGCATCTACCAAGAATTTCAGTCCTACAGCACCAAGACATATTCCATCTATGTATACCTGAGCTATTAAGGTATAGTAAGCAGCTAGCAATAAAGCCGGATTCCAAGTACTCACTGCTATCATAGTTAAAACAAATGATACAACAAATGTTGTCATATAAGACCAACCATAAAGAGTCAGAAAGCCATTTCCATATCCTCTTGCTGGTACTTTTAACCCTCTATTTGCTGTTTGAAATGTTATTCCTCTAAATATACCGTAAATAGCAAGGACTGCTAATCCTCCCCACCCACCTCCCCAAGATGCTATACTGGGAGTGAGACTTACAAATAGATCAACTCCAATAAAAATGAGCAGTAAAACGATTGCTGTGTTAGTTGTTTTTTTATTTTTTGTGTAAAGACTTCCGATTATAGCAATTGGAACAATAAGAAAAGCAATACCAGCGTAAGAACAAATTGTCCCAGTTAAAGCTTCACCATAACTCATGTAACCTGATGAAAGAGTATTAATTATAGCTAGATGTAGAGTGATTCCTCCAGCTATAGCTAATAGCAGTCCATTTACAATAAGAACAGGGGACATCGATTTCTTATTAATATCTGAGTTTAACATATTTATTACCTCGATTGAAATTTAAGTGCAATAAGATGCTAGCTTATCCAAGTTAATAAATATATGTTTTTTTAAACTGTTAATTTGTTAAAGGATTTTTAAACTCGGATAATCTTTTTAAAGCTGCCACAATTAAGCAGCAAATTGATTTACAAGCGGGAGAATTTTCTACCTACTGCTTTACAGTTGGAAATATTATCTACGCTGAAAAGAATAAATCTACTATTTTGCAGCTTTAATTTCTATTCCCTTTGTTTTGATTATAATAAAAACCCCAAGAATTATTGTTGCTAATAAGCTTACTAACAGATATACTGAATTTGAAACGATATGAATTATGTGACGTGGTAATGAGCTTCCATTAATTTCCAATGGGATTGAATACGATAGGATTACAAATAATGTGAAGAAAATTGTTTTATTCCATCCTTGAAATAGTATGATTCTGTTACTCTTTTTCTTATCAAGTTCATTTGCAATTAGATATATTCCTGTAAAAGCTATCCCTTCTATGAAAATCATAGGGATGAACGTTTCTATTCCATATGGGTAGGTAAAATATACCTGCCCTCCTGTGGTCATAGGTGCAAGAAACAGGAAGTAACTATGTGATAGTATTCCTAATGGTGCTAAAATTATAAACTGAATGGTAAAGAATGCAGTCAGAACAGATAGGGATACAAAAGTGGTTATATAAAGATTAGAATTTATACTCTCATTTTTTCTCAGAATGTTGATGATCAGCAAAGTGAAGATTAACCCTAATATAAAACAAAATTTTGTTGGAAGATATATGATTAAATAGAATTCTCCACTCCACAGATAAGATGTAAATCCAAACACTACTTCCAGAATTGGATATAGAATAAAACTGATTCCTGCTGCTAGAAGAAATTTCTTGATTTTCATCTTATCCTTTGATTCT
>JAGLXK010000350.1 GCA_023132955.1 Candidatus Heimdallarchaeota archaeon | reverse complement strand
AAGATGATTATTAGAGCAATACTTTACTATCCTTCAGAACTTGGACGAAATATGAAAGAAATAATTCGTATGATTAAAGGATTGAAAGTTGCATCTAAGCATAACGTAGCTCTTCCTGCTAACTGGCCTCAGAACGAACTTTTTGGGGATGATGTTATTGTTCCTCCAGCTGGCGATGTAGAAACAGCTAAGAAAAGATTGGAAGATAATTCTATAACCTGTCTTGATTGGTGGCTCTGCCATAAAACGAATCCTGAATAGACGATCTATTCTTTTTTTCTTCTTTTTAAGAAGATACTAATTTTTCTTAAGGAAATGCATATAATTCCCTAGTATATTTCACACTCATGACTAAAATAGAATACATTCAAACCAAAGATGATCCAGTAATCGAGGTGAGAGTTGCTAAGTTCTATTCACAAAATGAGAAATATAAATCTCGTCATGTAATACTTATTCCAGGTTGGTTAAGCACTATTGATGGATTTGTGAAATTGGCTACAAGTCTTTCTAATTATGGTAATATCTATGTCTATGAATCAAGAGGTTATGGGAAATCTAAAACACCTCATAAAAAGGGTTTTTTCTCTCCTGACGCATATAATGAAGAGTTAGGAACCATAATTAAAGCTCTTAAATTAAAAGAGAAGGAGTTCATTCTTTTTGGAAGCTGTTCAGGAGCTTCTCAAGTATTCAATTACTATATTAATAGCGATGGTCTAAAACCAGATTTGATTGCAGCAATTAGCCCTCAAGAAAAATATAAAACTCCCTTTTGGTTACCTGCTTTAGGTTTGTTACCCTCCTTTATTATGAGCTTTTTCCAAAAAATGATTATTTTCTTCTTGAATTTAATGCTGAAATTCAAAAAACCAGAAGAAACACAAAATGTGAGATGGGCCGCGAAGCAGTTGAAAGAGAATGATGCATGGTGTCTTCGAAGATATGTATTTGAGTTTGTAATCAACTATTCTGTTCAAGGAAGACTAAATGAAATAGAAATTCCAATGTTAATGTTTGTGGGAGCAGAAGATTATTTCGTTGATCCTGAAACTTCTAAGAAGTTCCTAAATAATAAAAACTCAAAAATTGTTGAATTAAAAGCTGATTTCCACAGAATACAGATGGGTAATGAAAAAATAATAGCTGAGAAATTTAACGAATTTCTCCAAGAACTAGGTAGATAACCTATTTTTCAAAGTTTTATTCTAAAGAAGGAAGCAAGGAAACAATAATTGTACCCATTCCAGTGTTGCTTCCTATAATGGGGGATGCAAAAGTTATGAAGTCTCTATTAATATTTCTAGCTTTCTTTAGTTTTTCTGAGATAAATTGAGCCCCTTTAAAATTCTCAACATGAGAAATCACTAAATCATACTTAATGTTCTCGTCTGTTCCCCTTATTGCAAGTTTCAGTAATTTCCTTAACATGCCTTTTTTACTGAAAAATACAGGCATTGTTGATACTAGTTTTCCTGGTCTCTCCATTTGAGCAATGGGTTTAACACCAATTATTTTAGTTAGGTGAAGAATTGATTTTGATTTAATTCTTCCTGATTTATAGACATTATCCAAGGTGTGAAACCCAACATTAAGATAATATTTCTTCTTCAGGTTCTCGATGGTTTTTATTATTTCTTCTATACTTTTTTCCCTTTGAGCTAATTCGGAGATATAAAGCGCCATTAAACCTTGAACACCAGAAGCTGATTCTGTATTGATAACGGTTGTTTTATCTTCAAACTTCTTAGTTGCAAGTCTATATGCAGAAAATGTTGAACTGCTGAGCTCCTGTGCAACAGAAACACAGAAGACATGGTCATAATTTTTCTTTGCAAGACTCTCTTCAATTATTTTTAGAAAATCTGATGCTTCTGGATTAGAGGATGATGGAAGGAACTTAGAATCTTTCAGACGCAAATAAAAATCTTCTATTGATATATCGACACCAAGTTTCCATGGTCTTTCTTCGAAGAATACTACATGTGGAACAGATGATATCTGATACTTTTCCTTTAACTCATTTGGCAAATCTGCTGCGGAGTCTGTTAGTACTTTTATTTTCAATTAGCTCATTTCAAAATTAAATACTAGTGTAAAAAACCTTTTGGGGAAATTAAATCTATGATCTGATAGATAGAATTCTGAAAATTTATAATGGAGGAGGAGAAATAAAAGAATGTTCGCAATGAAAACTAAGGAAATAATTGATGGTGCTATGGCTAGAACAAAGGCTGATATAATCTTACGCGGAGGAAAATATGTTAATGTGTTTACTAGAGAACTTCTAGAAGGAGATATCGTTGTCACGAGAGGGAAAATTGTTCATGTAGGTCTTCAAACTGATGAATTTGAGGACGAGAATACAAACATTATAGATGTAAATGGGAAAATCGTTTGTCCTGGTTTGATAGAATCACACATACATATAGAATCTTCGATGTTAACTTTAACTGAATTTACTAAACTGGTAATAACTCATGGAACAACAGCTGCTGTTATAGATCCTCATGAAATAGCAAATGTTGCAGGAGTAAAAGGATTAAATGTTTTGCTGGATGAAGTTAAACAGCAGAAAATCAGGTATTTTGTTGAAGCTCCTTCTTGTGTGCCATCTCTTCCTGGATTTGAAACTTCTGGTAGTGAAATAACCGCAAAGGATATTGAAGAATTAATGAGTAGAGATGAGATTTTTGCTTTAGCTGAAATGATGAATTATCCTGGAGTTTATCTTGGTTTTGATGAAGTTATTAGTAAAATTGAAGCAGCTAAAAAAACTAATAAAATGATAGAAGGTCACGCTCCTCTGCTTTCAGGAAAGGAACTTCAAGCTTACATAGCATCTGGAATATGTTCAGATCATGAAGCATCATCAATCGATGAAGCTTTAGAAAAACTTCGGCTGGGAATGAAACTTCAAATAAGAGAGGGTTCATTTGCCAAAGATTTGGTTAATATAATCTCTGAATTGAAAAATTATGAAATAGATACTCGAAATATTCTAATTTCGTCTGATGATAGAAATCCAATAGATTTACTACAAAAAGGTCATCTTGATTATACATATCGCCTACTCATTAATACGGGAATTGACCCCCTGGAAGCTATTCAAATGCTAACAATAAATCCTGCTAATCATCTTAAAGTAGATGATGAAATTGGCAGTTTAGGACCTGGAAAGAATGCAGACCTTATTGTGGTAGATAATTTACAAGAATTCAATGTTGAACTAGTACTAATTGCTGGAAAAATTGTGGTAGAAGCTGGAAGAATTAATTATGATCTTGAAAAACC
The DNA here is from genome assembly GCA_023132955.1 of Candidatus Heimdallarchaeota archaeon. GTDB lineage: Archaea > Asgardarchaeota > Heimdallarchaeia > Heimdallarchaeales > Heimdallarchaeaceae > UBA460. The sequence continues at coordinate 1,478 of JAGLXK010000350.1, read as the reverse complement.
CAGTTACCCAAATTTCATTCTAGACACGCTAACAAAACTTCAAGTTCCAGAAATTGACGATTTAAAACTAAAAATAGCAGATGTAGAAACTGTTAATGTGAGAGTAATTTCTTTAAATGAACACTCCCTAATAACAGACCATACAAAGCACACTTTGAAAGTTGAAAATGGTGCAATTCTTCCTGACTTAGAAAATGACATTCTACCAATTGTTGTTATAAACAGACACTCTGCTGAGCAAAAAATCGGTAAAGGTTATGTTAAAGGATTGGGGATTAAAGAAGGTGCTATAGCTAGTACTGTTGCACATGATAGTCATCAATTAATATGTGTGGGAACAGACTATTCATCTATGTTGAGAGCTATTGAAGCTATTAAAGAATCAAAGGGTGGACAAGTGGTTGTCTTTAAGGAAAAAATCACTATTCTTCCTCTAGAATTTGCTGGAATAATGAGTACCAAGCCTTTTCAGGAAGTTGTTTCAAAGACTCAACAATTACACGAATCTTTAGAGGATTTGAAAACAACAATTTCTGAGCCATTTATGGCACTTGCATTCGTATCTTTACCAGTAATTCCACACTTAAAAATTACAGATCATGGATTGATAGATGTAGATACAATGACCAAAGTTTCAGTAATTGAAGATTAAATCTTTAAATTCCCAGTCATAACATTTTTAATTTCTCTGTATTTTATTAGATTCATGACAGAACTACTTTTCCAACGAGATTCTTATCTAAAAGAATTTGAAGCAAAAATCATTGAAATCATCGAGGATTCAGTAATATTAGATAAAACAGCCTTTGCTCCAAAAGGAGGGGGTTTAGCTTCAGATCTTGGAACTTTATCATTTGATGATGGAAAGCAACTGGATGTTATTGAAGTTACTACCAAAGGTGGGAAGATTTATCACAAGCTTTCATCAAATCCTGATAGCAAATATAGCGGAACATCAGTAAAGGGTATTTTAGATTGGGAGAGAAGGTACAAACAGATGAGGTTACATACAGTTTTACACACAATTTCTAGCATTCTGTACAAAAAATATGGTACTACTGTTACAGGAGGTAATATTACTCCTGAGAAGAGTAGAGTAGATTTTGATATTGATCATTTAAGACAAGAACGAATTCAAGAAATTGAAACTACTGTGAAGAAGATAATAGAGGGTGATCATAAAGTATCTGTATCTTTCTTAGAACGAGAAGAAGCTCTGAAAGACCCAGACTTAATTAGAACAAAAGTTAATCTCATTCCTGAGAATGTGAAGATTTTACGAATAGTAGATATAGAAAATATTGATCGCCAAGCTGATGGAGGAGTTCATGTTAACAGTACGAAGGAAATAGGTTCATTTGTTCCTTTGAAAACAGAAAATAGAGGAAAGGACAAGAAGCGATTATACTTCACAGTTAAACCCTGATTATTTTCTCTAACAGTTTTTTCAGTAGGATTAACCAATAAAGTTAATAATG
>JAGLXK010000035.1 GCA_023132955.1 Candidatus Heimdallarchaeota archaeon | reverse complement strand
ATTATAATTGGAGAAGCTACAAGAGATTTTACCTGACTAAAATCCAAGATTTCTGTTCCGAATTTTCTACCCCACGCCCAATCAAGTAACGGTACCCAAACCATTGCAGCAGGACTCCAAATCGTAGGTTTACTTTCTCCTGCTAAAATGCCAAGCATAGATGTTCGAGTTCCTTGAATTTCAAACTGTAACCTTACAGTTAATCCAGGATTCCTTTGAGCAAACCAATCAGGAAAATCAGGAGCTATGGAATTAATCCATCCTTTTTTCTCACTGGTATAGAGAACACTAAGTATTATATCATCCTTACTCCCTCCAAATTGAACCTGTCTAACAACATCAAGAGCGATAATTGAGAGTATGAGAATTATAACAAAAACTATTGTAGGAACCTTCCGTTTAGCCAAGCTGAATCCTCATCACAATTTTTTATTTTTTTCAGAGATAGAATATATACACTACTTAATAAGATTACTTGAAGTAAGAAGGTCACTAAAATTGTGAATAGAAAAAAGATTAGTTTAGCTTAAGCTACGCATCATATTTGTTACTCCAGCAGAGATAAACATTAGAGCTTGAAATGTCTTATATGCCTCCACCATATTGCTTGATGTAAATTCTACTGTCAGTGCATCCAACCTTGTTATAAAGGGTAAGTATGTTATGGCATCTGTTTGGTGAGTATCTCGTAATGTTAGTTTTACTCTGACAGGTTTATCTGTAATCAATGGTTTTACTTTGTTCTCACTTACATTGATAACAGCTTTGTTGACAGCTGATCGAATATCTTTCTCAATCACTTTCATACTAGGACTCTTTGCAGAGAGTCTGCTAATAGATTCTTTTAATGCAACCGATTCTACCCAAGGAGTGAGTGTTTTAACATCATCTTCAATTAACTGTTTATCTCCCGCCATGAAAATAATTGGTATTCCTGAGTCACCGACTGTATAAGAATTCAACAGATATTCACTAACCTCTACTCCATTAATCTCCAGTTTATGAACACTACCACCGCTATATGTGTGATCAAATGTGGAATTTACAGTCCCAAATTTTGAGTGATATCCTAGAAACAGAGCAACATCACACCCTTCTGAACCAGCAACCATACTTGTAGGTCTTAAACTACCTCGAACAATTTCAACATATTCAGGTAAATCTTCTATCAGCAAGTTAACCATTGGTCCATGACTATCAGCAATAATAATTTTCTCGAAACCATTCTTATGAAGCTCTTCAGCAACTATTAGTGTAATTTCAGTTGCTATCTTTCGTGCTTCTTCATACAAAGAGCCTTTGATATTCAACTGACCAAGAATAACCACATAGGGCATCCCTTCTAAATCAACAGATATGAACGCTTTCATTTTAGTTCAAATAACAAAAAGATACAAATTTAAAGAACTTTTCTCAATTTTGAGGAAAATTCATATACTTAGAACACTAATATTCTGAACCCTGTGATTTACTATGAAAACAGAAATAACGTGTGTGTATGATAGAAAAACAAATCCTGGAATACTATCTAGATTAAGTCATGGA
>JAGLXK010000349.1 GCA_023132955.1 Candidatus Heimdallarchaeota archaeon | reverse complement strand
TACCAGGAGCTAATAAAGTAACTATGCTCAAGGTAGCTGATGCAATCCGACAGAAATACATCAAAAACTCCTTCTAAAGTGAAAAAAGCTGTGACGTATGATATTTATCTAAGTGCTTTCTTTCGTTAGCGTGGATGTATGAAAGCGATTTTTTCAATGAAACAGCTGTTTTATCAGTTTTCACTCGATTAGCTAGTGTGCCAGTGGTTGGCACTTTCCTTAGAATCGCTAAAAGTGGTTGATTAAGTAACATTTATCTAATATCTTTTGTTCTCCTTTTACTATGGCTGATTATATTAATGCAATTATAGCAATAATAGGTACCTTGGCAGGAGTTTTTTTGGCTGGACTTTTTAGTTATATAAGAGACTTTAGAAGATTAAAGGAAGATAAACAAAAAGAAGAAAAAGAACTTAGATCTACATTATTAAATCTTGTAAAAGATTATTTAGATAGCATTTTAAAGATAGCATTCACAGATGAGAAACGTACTATAAAATTGTTTTATCAAAAGATAATAATAGATACGGAATATTTGGATGAACAACTTCGTATAAAAGTACCAATTCCTCTTCCAGATGATCCTAAAGAAGATGACGTAATAAGGAGATTTCTTGAACTTTCTATCAGATGTGCCTGGACATATCTGAATCATGGGGAGTTGTCAAGTAGTTTATTTGAAAATTGGATGTTGCATTTTCGAGATCTGTGCAATACAATATCTGGGGAAACAAACATTCCATATGTTTTAGATTATTGACAAAAACAGTATTTCCATTAGAAGTTTTTAAATAAACATGCTCCCTTTTAGAAAGCCCCGTTCTTATATAGGTGACCTTGTTAGACAAAAAGTCTCCTCGTGGAGATAAATATTCTTTATTTCTTATCTCTTATATTCTACAAAGGATACAATAATCTGTATCTTGTTCGTCCATGAATTTTATGCTCATCAATCTGTTGAAAACCTCTATTCTGATAGAAATTACTTTCTATTAAATCTAGAAAATAAGTTTCAACTAATAGTCCTTTACAACCAGCCATATCTGAAATCTGATAACATATATCAATTGCTTTATGAATAAACTTTGTTCCCCAACCTTTACCTTGAAGATGTTTTTGTATCGCCATTCTACCTAATAGACATAAAGGTTGATCATATATAGTGTCTCTAATTTCTGCCCTAATAGATTTATTTGATAGAGTGAAGTAACCGATTAGAGTATCTCTATTTTTAGTCAAGAATACATATACCTGTGTATTCTTGATATCAATTTCATCAAAAGCCCTTTCTCTAATATATTCATTGTATTCTTCCATGCCACAATCAAAATCGTATTGAGTATGTCTGATATGAAGTTTTTCTAAGATGTATCCTGTTTCTTCGTTTCTCATCATTTCACTCTGATAGAATTTTCAACAGATTTTCAGCTGCTTTGCCTTTGAGAGATATTTCTTCATCTGGAGGTACATAAACAACAGCATCAGGACCATCATTGATAATTTGGAGATCTGAAAGTTTTACTTTTTCGAGTATAACGTCTTCATGAAAAGGCGCTCTCTCCGCATACTTTGAATAATGCAAATATATTTCTTTGAGTAACTCTTTTAGACTTAATTTCTTATTTCTCGATTTAATATTTGAAATCGTCTTTTGTAATTCTATTCCAATTCCCTCAGTTTGTCTATTGGCAACTTCTAAACCTAAGGGTGTGAGTGTGTATTCCCAATCCCCATTCTTATAGATAGCAGTTATATGCTGTTGACTCTTTTTTAATTGATTGACTCTTTCTGCAAATCGAGTACTATACGGACCAAAATGATGAGCAAAAAATTGAGATGCTTCGAGAAGTTCTGGAACATGTTCAATAGCAATTAGAAAGAACTCTTTTGTGAATCTAATTCTTCCCTTTATCGGCTCATTATTATTACTTAACAGGAGTGCATAAATCCATTTATCAATAATTGCAGCTTCTTTGGTGCTCATATCTCTTGTAGATCTCTTGTTCTTGCTCATTTTTATTCACTTCAAATATGTAAATGTCGGGAACCTTTTCACTATTACATTTTTGTTATCTTGTATTAAGAGTTTGCTATTGTAATATGAAGATACATCATTATCTACGATTCTTTGCCTTAGTAATTGCATTTCAGTATAAAAACTAAAATGCTCATGAACTTGCAGAAGCGCTTTTCTGTCAAATGTTCCTAAAGATCTTACAAAATCTGTCCATCCTTGTGCTTTATAACATAATGGACATCTACAGATAATTTCATGACCTATTCTATCAGTTCGTTCCTGCTCAGATAAAAACCCTAAAGCTTGGCTTTCAAATACATCCCGCTGAGGTTCTGCTTGTTTTCTTTTTCTCGCTTTTGATGAAGATTCGAGAGGTATGCCTTCCGGAACTGCAAAATCTCCTTTATCTTCCTCTAGTGGTTGATCGAAATATCCATGACCTTTTTTTACGCAGACCGTATCAACACTTGATAATGGTACTAAATGAACTTGAGAAAGGTCTAGATATTTTTTTTTCAAATCATAGAGATGGATCCATATCTGTTCTTCAGATTGTTTAATTACACTTGTGGCATTATTCAGTCTAACAGGGAAATTAGAACCATGAGCTCTAAAGCTAATTGCTTCTATTCCTTGTTCAAGCAACCATTCTACTTTTGATTCAATATATTTATTCGGCTGTTCTAGTGAAATTGTTGGCATTAACACATATCCTCTCCCTGTTTCAATTGAATCCTTAGCCTCAAGCATACCCAATTTCATTATACTTTTCCATTTATCACTTATTTCTCTTAATGGATCTGGAAGAGAAATCACTGAAAAAGCATTAGTATGTACTTGCATTGCTACAATTTGGCATAATTGTAAGGCAGACAACGAAATCCCAGGTTTTAATCGAAAATGACAGATGTTCTCGTGATTCTTCTTGGATAATATGTTCATACGTTCAAGAATGTGTTCCTTCTTGGTTTCATTACTTACCATTTCGAAAAGTTCATGTTGAGATTTTATATCTATTATCACTTCAAGAATCTCTTTAGTTGGTTCTTCCGTTCTGAGGTATTTTACACCCTCTTCCAATCTTTCTAATTCTGTATGAATAAGACCACAATATGGAGTTTGAAAGTTTGCTCTTCCTAGTCTAATGTTTGCTATTCTGAAATCATCTATATCACCTTCAATTTCAAAATTATAGGACATACATTCACCCAACCTAATTTCTTTCTTTTAGTGAATCATTAGTCAATTTATAAACTTACTTGTGATTTTTTCCAGTGAATAGTAGTTTTTCTTTAGATTCTTACCATTTCCAGATTAAATCGAAAAACAGTGTCTTTTTGTAATAGTTGAGTTTAAATATCATATTACCAAGCTGAGTCGCTTTAACTATATTTTTTTCTTTCTCTTCTTCTCTTAATAGTCCAAAAGAAACCAACCCCTATAGCAATTGTTACACCAAGCATCCCTGTTGGGGCCATCCAAGGTTCAGAACCTCTTTCAGAAAATATCGCCAAAGTCACTATACTTAAAGCTAAAGATCCTAAAATTATCATACTGAAGATAATTTTTGTTAAATCGTATTCCTTATTTTTTATTTGCATTTTCATTATTCCTCTCCGTAAAGTGAACTGCTTTTCTTTGTTCTAGTTCTTTAAAAAGATTCTCCAGAATTAGAACATTCAGCAATATTTGATTACAGCAGTTTATTTCTAGATTGTTTAGACTTCAAGTTTCTTCATTGTTTTCAGATGTTCAAAAACTTTGATGAGTTCCGCATTATATTCTCTTAATTCTCCTCTTTCTCCATCTTCAGATGCATTTTCCTTGTCAATGACTCTTATTAACGCTTGATTATTATAGTCAACCATCTTCATGAGCCCATCTAAGATGTCAAGAAAATT
>JAGLXK010000348.1 GCA_023132955.1 Candidatus Heimdallarchaeota archaeon | reverse complement strand
TTAAAGCATCTTCAGGTTTTACTTGACTAGTAGTTGGATAAGGATCTAATTCATGGAGACTATTAACAAACTTCTCGTAATCCAATTCAGTTAATTCTCTAAACTCCTTATCATCCATAAGTAAAAGAGATTCATAATACCCGATGTTCTCTTTTTCCATCATTTCCAATGGCATTAAAGCTGAAGCATCAGTAACTAGTTTGATTTTCATATCTTTTTCAGTCTTGCAGCTTCTATATAAACAATTGCCAGGTTAAATGTTCTGTGTACTTTCACGAAAATGTGTTAAAATTGTAGAATAAATGTAATAGGAGGAAGACAATCTTCCTCAAAAAAATCTCATTCAGATTAGAAATTTAGTCCTTTTTCCATCTCTGAATGTATACAGTTCATTTATGTTAAGTTCTCGCCAGTCTACATCGGGTATTATTGGTTCTGAAGCTATAATACTTATCTGAACATCTAGATTTTTAGTAAAGAGAGTGAACCAGAGCTGATTATCCTCACCTACTATGTTCTTATTAAAGGGTGGTCGAAGTTCAGTATAATAGAGAGATTTGTAACCAGAATAATATGCAAATAAAAATTCACCATTAGAGAGTAAGAAATTCATTCCTCCCTCTTTTGCAAGTTCTTTAGATGTTTTTTCAATATTCAGAGCAATTTCCTTGTCCTTTGGTAAATACCCTAGATTTTTTGTTTCAGTTAGGATAGTACAAAACACTTCTTCAGAATCTGTTTCACCTTTAGGGGCTATTCCTTCAGAATATCTTAGCACATGTTTGTATATTCGTAAATGACCTGAATGAGCAAAAGCCCAGTTTCTCTCATGTAATTCTAACTCAAATGGATGGGTGTTTTCAATAGTCTTTATTCCTTTGGATGCAAAACGGATGTGAGATATTAGATTATTACTAAAAAAATTCGTTGGAAAATTCAACTGGAAATCCTTCAGCTCAAATATGTCTTCCTCAAAAGGTTCCTTAAAAATCATCCATTTCTCATTCTTAAAATATCCATAACCCCAACCGTCTGGATTTCTGCCTGAAGCTGCAGCAGAACCTTTAAACGCGAAGTCCATTTCAATTTCTTTTTCACAATTAATCCCCAGAAGTTGAACCAATAAATCACCTTAGTATACTATGATATTTCATATCTTAAATGAGTTGTGCAAAAAACGATTTTTCCAATAATTATTCTGTTTTCTCTTTCTTCGGAAAGAGCAAATCTTTTTTCGGCCAAATCTTAGTTATTTGACAAACCCCAAAGATATGGGA
>JAGLXK010000347.1 GCA_023132955.1 Candidatus Heimdallarchaeota archaeon | reverse complement strand
AAAGAGCATTTAGCTCTTCTGAAATACGTATATCTTCCATAGTTGTCGTTGCACCAATATAGATGTAATCGCCATCTAAGTGTATTCCAGAGAGATTCTTTTCTGATAAAAAGAGTGGATCTGATAGACTTTCCTGCTGAACTAGCAAATCTGTTGCTCCCGCAACGTAAGTCCCTTCTTTAATCAGTTTTGTTTTACTCGATTCTTTTAATTTTTCAAGCTGATTTGGTATATCTAAAAAATAAGATGGTAATATACGCTCTTCAATGAGTTTTTGGATTCTCTCTTTTGATTTTTTATCCTCAACAGAGATTTCCTTTGCTAACTTCTCTGCTGATCTAATAATTGCAGCATAAGCTCCACATCGACATAAATTCCCTTCAATAGATGTTAGAATATCTTTTTTCTCAAGTTTTTCATTTAGGAAAAAACCAGTCAAACTAACGACGAATCCTGGTGTACAAAAGCCACACTGACTTGCTCCTGCATCTACTAATGCTTGTTGAATGGGACTTAATTTCTCTTGATTTAAGCCTTCAATTGTTACAACATGTTTGCCAACAATTTCACCAAGAGGGAGAATACAAGAGGTAACAGCTTTATATTCAACATTTTTATCCTTTAACTCTCCAAGAAGCACCATACATGCTCCACACTCCCCTTCATGACAGGCTTCCTTAACTCCTTTCATACCTTTATTTCGTAAGAAATCAAGAGTAGAGTTACCTAATGGTTCAGCTATTTTTATTATTTCTTGGTTAAGAATAAACTTCATCATTCAAACCTTTTTTCTAAATCCTTAATTGATAAAGATTCTGTGCTTATCAAACCTTCAACCGCACTAACATCTTTAAGACCATTACCAGTGATGACAAGACAAACGGTATCTGATTCGGTTATTTTTTCTTCATAAATAAGTTTTTTCAGCCCACCATAAGGTACTACTCCAGCTGGTTCTGCGAATAAACCAGTTTCTTTTCCTAATTCTATTATGGCATCTAGAATTTCTTCATCTGTAAGAGTGATGAAATAACCATTACATGCTTCAATATAGGTACAAGCTTTAATGACATCACGTGGCTTGCCAACAGAGATACTATCAGCGATAGTTTCACCTTTGATTGTTATAGGTGTATATGGCTTTCCTTTATCAAATACTTTCTTTATCGCAGGTATACCTTCTGCTTGAACACCAATAATACGGGGAATCTTGTCTGTCAGACCAATTTCTTTGAATTCCCAAAATCCTTTGTAAAGAGAACTAATTACTGTTCCATCTCCTACACCGATAAGAACATAATCAGGTATATTGAAATCGTTTTGAATTATTATTTCAAATGCTCCAGTCTTTTTTCCTTCCAACAAATATGGATTAATTGCAGCACTTCTGCAGTACCACCCTTTCTTTAAACCTAATTCCAGAGACAAATCATAAACTTCATCATAAGTTCCTTCCACTGCCATAACCTCTGCTCCCGATATCTCAAGTTGAGCTCGTTTCCCATCGGGGATAGCTGCTGGAACAAAGATGTATGTTTTCATTTTAGTATGAGCATTTAGCATTGCAAGAGATGATGCTGCATTGCCAGTTGAAGCACAGAAGACAGTATCATTTCCTTCATCAAGAGCTCTATTAATAGCAATAGAACTTGCTCTGTCTTTGTATGAACTAGAAGGGTTGGAACCATCGTATTTCAAGAGAACATCCTTGATTCCAAGAAAATCAAATTTATACAAGGGGGTACCTCCTACATACTCATCGAACTTGCATTTTGATTCAGTTGGTAGCAAAAAATTAAATTGATACATGGAAGCTTTTTTATCGAATTTCATGTCTTTGATATTTGATTTTTCTTTTATGGTCTCATAATCATAGATTACTTCCAATGTACCCATAATCTGACCACAATCTTCACAATAATAGAGACCGGGTTTTGGATCAAATTCTTTCTTACAAGTTATACATTTCAATATGTGATTGTTCATCTAAGCACTCCATATATTGCATCCTGTGGACAACGAGATTCACATAAACCACAGTGTATACATTTCTCTTTATCAACGATGATGGTTTCTTCTGCAGTTAAAGCTCCAGCTGGACAGATACGAACGCATAGCATACACATGTTACAATCTTCATTGAAAGATGGATAGTTATCTACAGCTGTATCTACATCCTTGAAAATGGTTTCTTTTCTAATTTCCCTAATCTCTTCAATCGATGAAAAACCGTATTTTTCAAGAGCTGCTGGAAGATCATTTATTATTTTATCATACATACGTCTTCCTTTAATTAGAGCGGAAGAAAGCATTTGTACAAGATCAGCTCCTGCTAGTATGAATTCTAATACATCTTCAGCCTTTCCTATTCCTCCAACACCTATAATTGGTATATCAGGATATGCTTTTCTAATGTTGTAAATTCTATGAAGTGCTATAGGTTTAATTGAAGGACCACTCATCCATATTTCCTCAGCTAAAAGAACTGACCTTTTTTTCAGATCTATTGCTGTGCCTGGTCCTAGTGAATTTATTGCAACAATACCTGTAGCTCCAGCATCAAGTACAGTTTTGACAAATCCTAGAAAATCATCTACATGAGGACTAAGTTTTATGAAAATAGGTTTATCAGTATTTTCGCGAATGCTCTTTACTATACCTGCAAGATTTTCTTTTACATAGTGAGTTGAGATTTCAAACATATCCGCAAAGGGATCAAGTTTAGGTATAAGATATCGAAAATCTTCTTCTTGATAACCAGCACTTATGACTATTGGTTTTTTCTTCTCTTTGTGTATTGTTGGAAGAATTTCATTTATCCATTCATCTGAGTGCAATTCAGACCATAGTTCACAATTGTAAATAGTTGTAGTTGTTCCTGCAATACAAGGTTTCGGAACTATTGCTCCTTCAACTGAAATTGTCTTTGCAACATTATAACCACACAAATTATTATTGAAAAATTGCATGTTTTCTAGACCTTCAACAATTGGTCCTGCTGCTGGTCCTAGAGGATTATCGAAATGTAGTCCTAGAAGTTTTACTGATAGATCCATTTAAGCATCACCTAACCTTTTCCATAAGGCTTTAGATGCCTTATGAGCGTCCTTATATAATTTTTCCTCATCAAAAATACTTTTGTAATTTTCAATGAGGGTTTTTCCTTTAACTATCACACATGATGGTTTGAAGTTATCAAATAAACCAAAGAAGACATGACCAAAAGCGTTATTTCTATCCATATCTGTTGGATTGAGATAAGGAACGAGAACAAAATCAGCAACATAGCCTTCCTTTATCTTACCGATTTTTATTCCCATTTGACGACCAAAGTAATCATAAGAACCATTTATGTATTTTAGTAACTCATCAAAACCAATACCAGCTGCATCATTTATCCCTGCTTTGCCTGCAAAGAAGAAATATGTCCATTCCTTTGCGATATTGGTGCCTAGACCATCATTACCAATGAGTATCTGAATATCGTTATTGCGAAACATATCAATGTTAAAAGTACCAACGGCATTGTTCATATTAGAAGTTGGATTGAGAGCAATAACAGCTTTATTCTGGCTTATGTATTTAGCTTCATCTTCATCAATGTGAACACAATGAGCGAGAATAGAATCTTTATTCAAAAGCCCATACTTCAGATATCGATCAATAACTCTTGTCTTGTATTTTTCAAGAGAATCATCTTCATCTTCTATACTTTCAGCAACATGAACATGGATAGGAGCACCTTTTAGAACCCTTGATACTTTATCGAGAGTTTCTTCTGAAAGACTCATAGAAGCATGCAAACCGAACATTCCTTTAGCGTCAAAAGAATCATATTTTAATCCAGCTAGGTTTTCTTCAATACATTCATCAATATTGAAACGATCACTGGTTTCAAAGCAGAATATTCCGCGCATGCCTAATTTATCAACAATAGCTTTCTTTAGTGCCTCAAGACCACCTATAATGTCTATTCCACTTGCATGATGATCTATTAATGAAGTTACACCATTTTTCAATGATTCCAAACCATAAACCATTGCACTATGGAAAGTAGAAGTATTATCTAGCTTGCTATCGAACTTCCACCAGAGCTGTTCTAGAATGTCTCTGAAACTCTTAGGATTAAAGGGGATGGAAGCTCCACGAACGAGTGTAGAATAAATATGAGTGTGGGAATTGATAAAGCCAGGAAGAAGAATCTTGTTTTTTCCATCAATAATTTCACCATCAAAATCAGGAAAATTCTTCATATTTCCAACTGCGTTGATTTCTTTACCATAAATACAAAAACCGTTTTCAATATAAGTCTCATAATCATATATTTTCACATTGATTATTGCCTTCATGGTTTTACAATACCTTACTTTCATATGAATTTTGTCTTTTTT
>JAGLXK010000346.1 GCA_023132955.1 Candidatus Heimdallarchaeota archaeon | reverse complement strand
GGATTAATTCCCATCTCTTCCAAAAATTTCTTTGTGAGTTTTATTCGTCGACTAGCTTTATAATTTCCAGATTTATAGTGGCACTCACCAAAATGACAAGCTCCGATTAATACACCATCTGCTCCTTTTCTAAATGATTCTAGAACAAATACTGGATCAATTCTCCCTGAACACATGACTCGGATTATTTTAATGTTAGGTGGATATTTAATTCTACTAGTTCCAGCTAAATCAGCTCCTGCATATGCGCACCAATTACATAGAAAGCCGATAATATTGGGTTCATAATCTTCCATTTTTTTTCTCCTTTATTATTTATACTGAATTTGTTATCTTCATACGATATTTGCTGTTATTTCCTCTTTTAATTCTTGAATGATTGTTTGATAAACTTGATTAACGATTCCTTCAAACTTATTTTGGAGTTCGAATGATAATTCATCACTAAACTCCATAGGATTCATGATTTCTATCCCGATGATTTTTATATTCTTTGGAACATCGTCATATATTTGATTACTAAATTCCAAAGCTGTAAAGATATCTATGTTGTGATAATGCGAAGTATGTGAAGCAAGTGAAAATTCTTCAGGTTGAAGCTGTATTACTGTTCCTACTGAATTCTTTCCTGTTTGAATTGAATCTACAAGTATAGCACTGTCATATCCTCGAATCAACTCCACTAACCCCAAACCTGCAATAGATATATCAGCCAAGATTTTAGTATTTTTTATAGGAGAAAATGTGTCCCTAATGCGCTCCATAACTTTGATGCCTATAGCATCATCTCCTACTATAGGGTTTCCTAATCCTATTATTACTGATTTCAACCTTTATTTTTCTCCTAATGCTTTTATTTGTGCAAGTATTTGATGATCAGTGTATCCAAGATGGTTAATCGCACCATTCAAACAAGCTGCTGCACAACTTCCACATCCTTTACATAAGGCTTCATTAACACTTGCCACTTCAGTTTCGTATCCGAATTGATTAATTATCTTGAGTTCTATTGCTGAATACGGACATGATTCAACGCAGAGTCCACATCCTCTACACAAACTCTCATCAACATGAGCGATTGTTGCTTCTATTTCCAATTCTTTTTGTGAGAGTATATTACATGCTCTTGATGCAGCACTACTAGCTTGAGCTACTGTATCAGGTATATCTTTGGGACTTTGGCAGCATCCTGCTAAAAAAACACCATCTGTAAAAGTATCTACAGGTCGGAGCTTTGGATGAGCTTCTAAGAAAAATCCATCTTCACTCATGCTAATATTCAATAACCTAGATAGTTCTTTGGAATCTTCTCGAGGAACTAAACCAGTTGCTAATACAACAAGATCTGCATGAATATCTGGATGTCCTTCTGCTTTGACAATTACTCCCTTTTCATTACTGACCACTTGAATTGAATCATCTAATTCTCTTCTTCTGTAATCAACATCTTCAGCTTGTACTCTATTATAGAATTCCTCAAATCCTTTCCCGAATGCTCTAACATCTGTGTTATAAACAGTCAGTTTAGAATTTGGTAATTTATCTCTGACCATGTGTGCTTGTTTAGCAGTATACATACAGCAGACTCTTGAGCAGTATTTATGTCCTTCTTTATCCCTTGAACCAACGCATTGGATAAAAACTACATTCTCGGGTTCTTTTCCATTAATCTCAATATGACCAGCTGTTGGTCCTGAAGCTGAAACTAATCTTTCAAATTCCATACCTGTAAGAACATTTGAAGTTTGACCATATCCATATTCAGGTTTGTTACTTGGGTCATAATTGTCAAATCCTGTTGCAACAACTATTGCTCCTATGTCTAGTTCAACATATTCAACTTCTTGATCATGAATTATAGCTTCTGCTTCACATGTTTCAACACATTGCATACATTCAGAACAGATCGAACAAGAGATACATCTTAGTGCCTCTTGAACAGCTTCTTCCTCAGTATATCCTAAATCAATTTCTC
>JAGLXK010000345.1 GCA_023132955.1 Candidatus Heimdallarchaeota archaeon | reverse complement strand
TATGTCAGAATCCTTGCTTCTTATTCCTAGTTCTGATTTGATGTTACTTATGTCTTTTAGATAAGCATTTCTTACGAAATCTGCATGTTTCTGAGCTTCCAGAGGACTCACTCCTGTGATTTTCTGTAATTGTGCCCAGAAATATTCGTTAGTTAAATTTTCCCCAAAATCATCAAATAGTGTTTTCCAGAGTGGTACTTTCATAATAGCTTGTATCATTGCATCTTGTTTTTCTTCTTCAGTACCATAAGTTAATATTTCAGCTAACTTTGTTACTTGGATTTTTCTTGGCTCTAATAAACCATACAATCTCATATCTGCTAGTTTTGAATGCCATGATCCACTATTTGCAGATTTGTGTCCTAGAAGATTTGCTGCTGCAGTGGGATTTTCTACTTCTGAACATTGGTAGCTTTCATAAAGAATCTTAACATCACCCAATATCTTTGGGAATAATCTAAGGTCCGGAATTATATAACTCCCTAGTTTCATAATTTTCAACTCTTTGTTAAAGTAAATTACTCGGTAATAATATATAAAAGTTTCGAATTATTACTGTTTATTAATCGTTATATTTGTGATATATTCGTCTATATTTGATTAGACGGGTTTAAAACATAATATAGGATTACTACATATTACTACGTAATATCGGCAAATTATCGTAAGAAATTAAAGATGTGTAGAGTATAAAGCAATCTATAATGTCAGTTTTCTATTTTAAAATTCCTAAAAGTGAAAATATTTCACATAGTATTAGATTTACTTATTTGGAGAGTGTTGTTTGTATGTAGATTAAGCAATATTCAACCATAATATTGTTGAGATTGGTTTAGAAGAACTAATTTTAGGACTGTAATATTTTCAGCATCTAAAGGAAGTAGTGGAAAGGATAAGGAAGAAATAAGGGAGATTAGATATCAGGGTAGACCAGAATAAACTCTTATCTTCAAACAAAGTTTTTACAATTTCTTTTTCAAAATTCTGTAAAATGCATGTATTCAAATCTTTAATAGTTTTGTTAAGATTTCATTATGTTGCAAAAAAGTATCTCTTATTTGACAAGAAGACATCTTCTTATATTTTCTTAATTATTGTATACTGATACCTTCTCAGCAGTAGAAATTAAGTAAAATTCTACTGGAAAAAGAAAGAAAAAATATTTATAAAAAAATAAAAGAATGAAATCCGTATATTTGATTATTCAAGAAAAATCTGTTGATTTTAAAAATGGGATTGTATTTACGCGAAATTTATATTGTTCATCAACCAAGTTAAGGTTGGATTTAGTTTTATCGTGTAATATACAGTGAATAAGAAACAAAAATTAGCATTTATTATTTATTTCTCAGATTATATGTCTCTTATTTTTTTAATTTGAGGAAACATGTTGTTAAACTCAGAAACAATCATTTTTTCTAATTCTATTATTTCTTCCTCTTTTGCATTAAATTCGTTTATATTTTCATCAATTATTTGCGTATCCACACTCTCACCAAATCCGCTGATTTCTAAAATAAACTCGCTTTGAACATCCAATATTGCTTCTTCCAGGTCTAGAAGAGCCCTAACAGTTGTTTCAATCTTTTTATCATACTTGTCTTTATTCATAAACATCCTCAAACATTAAGATTTTCTT
>JAGLXK010000344.1 GCA_023132955.1 Candidatus Heimdallarchaeota archaeon | reverse complement strand
TTAAGAAGAAAAAATCAGAAAAAATCAGATTTGGATTTATTGGTAGAATTATACCTGTAAAAGGAGTTCATCTCATTATTGATGCATTTAATAAAATCACCAATCCAGAAGTGGAACTGTATATTTACGGATCTTCTTCTACAGAAAATTACTTAAAGGATAGAGCAACAAATCCCAATATTCATTTTTCAGGAAGTTATAATAATTGGGAGATTGCAGATGTTTTATCAGAAATTGATGTTGTTATTGTTCCTTCAATCTGGTTTGAAAATTCTCCATTAGTTATTCATGAAGCAGCTATTGCCAAAATACCTATAATTACAACAAATCTTGGCGGTATGGCAGAATATGTTAAAGATGAAGTCAATGGATTACTTTTTGAGAGAAATAATGTTAATGATTTGCTTAACAAGATATTGAAGTTTGTTAATGAACCTGATTTAATTGCTATATATGGCAACAATGCCATTCATGTTCAATCAGCTGAAGAACATACCAATTATGTTGAAAAATTATACCAATCTTTACTTGAGGAATAAAAATGCCTTTAGATAAATTGCCGGGTCCTTGGAGAATAACCTTTGATACAAATCCCGATGATTGCAACCTTCACTGTATAATGTGTGAAGATAACAGTGAATATGCACTGGAAAAAAAGAAACAGAAGGGCATAAAACGAAGGAAACAAATGTCTTCAGGGCTCATAGAGAGTGTTATAGATGAAGCAATGAAAATGGGGGAATTGAAAGAAATTATTCCTTCAACCATGGGGGAACCATTATTATACAGAGAATTCGATAAATTCATTGAATTATGTCAAAAATACAACTTAAAACTTAATCTTACAACTAATGGATCTTTCCCAAAGAAAGCTATGGGAGAGTGGGCAGAGATCCTAGTTCCTATATGTAGCGATATAAAAATATCATGGAATGGCTCAAATCAAGAAACAGCTGAGAAAATAATGAAAGGATTAAATTTCAACAAAGCACTAGGAAATATTCAAATTCTTATCAATCAGAGAGATTCAAGAAAGGGAGAAGGATTACAAGCTTCAACAATCACCCTACAATTAACGTTTCTAGAAAAGAATTATGGAGAGATTCCAGATATCATTGAATTTGGTGGAGAATTAGGAGTAGATAGAATTAAGGGTCATCATCTTTGGGTTCATAATCCTGTTGCAGAGCAATGGTCAATGAGACGAAATTCAGAGTCTATTAAGAACTGGAATACGATGGTTTTAGAGGCTGGAAAAAGATTTTTGCGGATAATTAATGAAAAAGAGGAGAAAATGAAACTCGAGAACATTTATCACTTATCTTCTGAAGATAATGTCCTATTATCTGATTCAGTTTGTCCATTCCTTGGTAGAGAAGCTTGGATCTCAAATGAGGGTGTCTTTAGCCCTTGTTGTGCTCCTGATTATCAAAGAAAGCAGTTGGGATTTTTTGGATCAGTCAATGAAAAATCTTTGATTGACATCTGGAATAGTCCAGAATATGAAAAACTATGTAATAATTATAACTCGTACAATTTGTGCAAAACATGTAATATGAGGAAAAAAAGAGATGAAGTTTACAAATATGAATTTAAGGGATATTAAAATATCAAAGGATGGGACTCATCATATCCTTAATGGAGAACCAATTTATGAAAAGAGATTTCAAACTATTCTCAAATTCCATCAACCTGGTTTAGCTCCAGTAATTGATGAAGCTGGCGCATATCATATAACAATGAATGGTCTACCAGCATATAAAGATAGATTCATCAAAACTTTTGGTTATTATTTTGATAAAGCAGCTGTTATAGCCAACACAGGATGGGGGCACATCAATATCAAAGGAGAGCTAGTCTATGAGGCAAACTATGCATGGGTTGGCAATTATCAAGAAAATGTTTGCACTGTAAGAGATCAAAGAGGAAAGTATTATCACATTGATGATATTGGAGAAAGGCTCTACCAAGAAGACATGTTATATGTAGGAGACTTCAATGAAGATATAGCTGCCATTAGGAAGAAAAATGGATTATGTACTCACATTTACAAAGATGGGTCTTTTGTACATAATCAATATTTCTTAGATTTGGATGTTTATCATAAAGGATTTGCTAGAGCAAGAGATAACAGGGGATGGTTTCATGTAGATTTGAGTGGGAATCAAATTTATAATAGAAGATTCCGAAGTATAGAGCCATTTTACAATGGCTTTGCTTTTGTAGAAGATTACAAAAAAATTAGGAAAATAATTAATGAAACGGGAGAAATTGTTCATGTTATTCTAGATAAAATTCAGGAAGAAGGAAAATGAAAGATGAAATAATCACAGATAATTTCTTTGAATTATTCGATGAACTTTCAGCTTCGCTAGTTAGTTTTTGGAAAAGCCAAACAATCTATGCAGCAGTAAAATTAGGATTATTCGACAAAATAGGTTCTGAGGGAATTAAACTACAAAACTTGGTAGATAATTTCAAGATTGATAAAGATGGTTTGCAGAGACTTGTTAGAGCTTTATGTTCTCTTGACCTTCTTAAAGTTCAGAAAGAAAAAATCTTCATAACTAAAAAAGGAGAGTTTTTAAGAGAAGATAATGAGTTTTCCCTTTCTGCAGCTGCTATAATGTGGAATGAAGAACATTATCATGCTTGGAGTAACGCAACTTTAGCTATTAAGAATGGTTCAGAGGTTTTCAGTTCTATTTATGGTGAGCCCTTTTTCACATGGTTAGAAAAAAACAAGTATAAAGCTGAGCTATATCAAAAAGCAATCTCAACTTATGCAAAAAAAGATTATTTCAGAATTCCAAAAATTCATGATTTTTCAAAACATAAACGAATTTTAGACGTTGGTGGTGGTTCTGGTTTCTTTTTGAAATATATGCTAGAAGAATATCCAGAAATTAAAGTGATGTTACTGGATACTGAGAAATCCATTGAAATTGCTCAACAGGATATTCTGAAGATTTATGATGAGAGATGTACTTTCTTCACAGGAAATTTTTTTGAGAAAATACCAAAAGTAGCAGATGCAATTTTTCTTTTTAGAATTCTTCATGATTGGAACGATGAATTAGTAGTGAAAATTCTTAGAAAATGTTATGATGCATTAGTACAGAATCAGCATCTTTACATTGTTGAACTTATACTTCCCGATGATTATAACAATCCTCATGGTGCTCTTCTTAATCTGAATATGTTAACTGTAACTGGTGGAAAAGAGAGAACAAGGAATGATTTTAAGACACTATTGGAGGAAAATGGTTTTCAGATTGACGAGTTTAAGCAAATAGATGAACTAAATTCTTTAATAATTTCAACTCGAAAATAGAAAGTGATTCTATGAAGTTATTTATTACTAGACATGCTGAGGATATAGGACCAGAATATGAAGATGAAAATAGAATCCTAACAAGAATAGGAGTTAAACAAGCAAAAAAACTTAGTAAAACAATCAAACGATTTAAACCAAATTACATCTACTGTAGCTCACTAACGAGAGCTAAGCAAACTGCAATAATTATAGCTAAGAAATGCAAACTTAAAGTGCATGAAAATGAGCTACTTAATGAACAACAATCTGGTAACACTTCATATATTGGAAACAAGAATAAAGGATATGTCAAATTCAATGAATCTTTCAATGATGGAGAAACTTTCGATGAATTGAATACTAGAGCTGTTAAAACAATTGAATTGCTGAGAGCAAAGCA
>JAGLXK010000343.1 GCA_023132955.1 Candidatus Heimdallarchaeota archaeon | reverse complement strand
AATCATTCAATTACTAATTTTCTTTTCTTGTAAGGAAATAAAATAAACCGTTTCTCAAATTCTTTCCATCAAAATATTTTCCTTTTTCTTTCTTTACAAGTATGTAGTTATTCTGAATTAAGGAAATTGCCTTTTCATTAAGGAAATTGCCTTTTCTATTCTATTTAGCATAGTTTTTCCTTCTTTTATCCCAATAATGAATTTTCCATTTTCTTTAGTTATTCCGTGAATCTCCTTAATTAGCTTCTGAAATTCTGGATAGTTATTTTTGCCGATAATGCAGCATGTTACATTATAGAGCATCACAAGGTCTATCGATTTGCTTTTTAAAGAAATCTCAAGTTGTCCATCTGATTTCATTATCTCTATTCTTTTTTCCACTTTTGCTTCTTTAGCATTAACAATAAGTTGCTCCAATTTTACTTGATCTTCATCAATAGCAATGACTCTTCCATCACTACCGATTATCTTAGCAACTGGGATTGTATAGTTCCCACTACCACATCCAAAATCAAGGACTGACATATTTTCTTTAATACCCAATTCTAGTAAGTGGTTTGCTAAGTAATCAGCTATTTCGTCCATCAGATATCCCTTACTTTTTTATTTCTCAATATCTAGTTATTCTCTTGAGACACAACTCTTATCACTTCTTTTGGCTATCTATTAATGACTAAGGATGTTTGGTTGTAAAATTAACAGAATAAAAGCAGTTAATTTGCTCCTGTTTCTGTTGATAATCACAACCACTGTAAAATCTAAAGCAAGTTCTGATTTGGATGGAGCTTTAAAGTTAACTATAACTTCAATATCATGGGAAATGGCAACACAGACAGAAAATTACACTTCTTTTGATATGTTCTTTAATCTAACAATTGACAATGTTTCTAGCAAAAAAATAGAAACTGCTTTTGCTGATAGTTGTAAGTTTGATTCATATATCAACTATCAACTAAATGATAGTTCACTTCTTCTTACTACTCATGGAAATGAAGCATGTTTGATGATGATAATCGAATTGGAATTGCCACCTGGTTCTTCATATTTGATGGACTATGAGCATATTAAAATAAATGACACTTCTTTTACCGATTTACCTGACGGTTACTATGAAGTAGTTATTGGAGAAGAATACGTAAAATCAAACCCATATTTTGAAAAAGAAGCTCGGGCTTATTTTCAAGTCTTCAATAGTTCATACTCTTATAATCTTCCTGAAAGACCAACATATGAAGTACCTGTAAATAATCCCTCAATCCTATCCTCTATCATCTTGTTCTCTATTCTACTGCAAATTCATAGAAAGAAGAGAAAACAGTTTTAGAATATATACTATGTTTTTTTCTGTAAATCTTATTAATGTTTGAATGCCTTACTATCTCTTTTCATTTCTACCAAATTGTTACTATCTTTTTACTTTTTACTAGATG
>JAGLXK010000342.1 GCA_023132955.1 Candidatus Heimdallarchaeota archaeon | reverse complement strand
GGTAGCGCTATAGCAATGACAATGGAAGCTGTTGAAAAAGGATTGTTATCAGGGTCAGAATTTGAAGGAGTAAAGTTTGGGAATAAAGAGAAAATTCTAGAAATTCTAGAAATGATAGCTTACAGAAAAGGATTTGGAGCTGTTCTAGCAGAAGGAGTAGCACAGGCAGCAGAAAAATGGGGAATAGAACACTTAGCAATACATGTTAAAGGACTTCCCTTCGCAGCTTGGGATCCTAGAGGAAAACTGGGATTAGGCTTGAGTTACGCTACGGCAGCAGTGGGAGCTTCGCATTTAAGAGGTTGGCCTGCAACTTCCGAGGTTCCAAAAGATAAGAGTGCATTAGATGTAGTTGATTCATTAATTGAGCAACAGGATTACAAGTCTCTTATAGATTGTTTAGTAGTTTGTGTTTTTTCTTATGCTATCAAAGAAGGATTCAGCTTTAAAGATAGACAAAACATTCTATCTGCAATGTGGGATAGAGAAGTGTCTAAAGAAGAAATGATGGAAATAGCTAAAAGAATTTGGATAACCAAACGACTCTTCAATATAAATCAGTTTGATGATTACAAGCCGATTGAATATGATGTACTTCCCAATAGATTCATGAATGAACCTTTACCGTCGGGTAGAGCAGAAGGAAGCAAAGCATTTGACAGTGAAGAAGATTTTAAGAAATCATTACAGCTATTATACGAAAAACGAGGTTTGGATAAGTACGGAGTTCCAAAAGAAGAGGAAATTAAAAGATTGAACATTGAGAAGTAATCTCTTCTCAACTTTTATTTTAAGTTAAAAAATTAATATTTATAAAAAATTAATTTCACTTAAAGTTTATTGCTTTTTCAAGAAATTATAAGTTTGTTTTCCTTCTAATGAGAACTGGAAAAAATCTGTTTGTTCAACCTTCCTAATAGCCTTCTTTTTATCGGGTCGGTGAATAGTCAAAGATAATGTTCCCTTAGGTTTCAATATTCTATGTATTTCTTGAAGTATTTTCTCAGGCTCACTCAACATATGAATAGTATCAAATAATAAAACTACATCCATTGAGTTGTCTTCTAAACCAGTATCACAATCTGAATATATTGTCTCGATGTTAGAATATCCTCGTTGTGAGGATATTTTCTTAACCTTCTTTATTGCAAGAGGATGAATATCTAAAGCAAACACTTTACCAGATTTTCCAACTAGTTCAGCTGCAGCAAAACTAAAACTACCCGGACCACATCCATAATCGAGTAGAAAGAAACCTGGTCTGATTCCAATTTCATTTAAGATTTTTTGGGGAGGTATGATTATATCTCGAAACTTAAAAAAAAAGCTCATAACCTGGAACTCAATATTGGATAATATCCTAATCATATTATATTTATCATAGTCAAGAGATTATAAAAAAACTTTCATTTTAACTTTGAGCTGAATTTTCACAAGTGATTTTTCTAGTGTGTAGGATTTTATTCTATTAAAAATTATTTAAGACCTTGTAAATGCAATAGAAGAATAGAAGAAGAACAATATTTATAAGAATTATATTTTCTGGACAAACATGAATGATAAGCTTCTGCGAATTAATCTAACAGACTATAGTATTTCCACAGAAAAAATTCCTGAATCTGTTGTTTTAGATTATATGGGCGGAACTGGTTACATAACTTATTATCTGTATAAAGAACTAGAACCAAATATCGATCCCTTATCTCCTGAAAACAAAATAATTATTGCTCCTGGACCGATTCAGGGCACAAAAATACCTGTGAGTGGACGATATGCAATTGGAACAAAGAGTCCGTTAACTAGTTTGTATTTAGATAGTAATGTTGGGGGTTTTCTTGGACCAGAGATTAGATTTACAGGATATGACTTGATTATTATTGAAGGTAAATCCTCCAAACCTGTTTACATTTCAATAAAGGACCAAAAAGTTGAGATTAAGGATGCTAAAGATCTCTGGGGAAAATTTGTCTATGAAACTGATGTTTTGATTAAAGCATTAGAAAGAGAACCAAAAATGAGGGTCTTAACAATAGGACCAGCTGGAGAAAATCTTGTTAATTTTGCTTGTTCGTCTTCTGATAATTATCGAAATGCTGGAAGAGGAGGCTTGGGAGCAGTATTTGGGTCAAAGAATCTCAAAGCAGTTGCAGTTAAGGGTTCAACTCGACCTTCAAATGGAGATCGTGAGAAAATAGAATTAGTAAGAAAGGATATAGTTCAAAGAGCGAAAAATGCAAAAGATGATGGTCATTTACTTTATAAACATGGAACTAGCTGGCTGGTAAAAGTAGCTAGTGATCTTGATCACTACCCAACCCGAAACTGGCAATCAGGGGAGTTTGAAGATATAGACAAACTAAGACATGAAACTTTAGCTGAGAAATACAAACGCTTCAGACGTCCATGTTATCAGTGCCCTATAGGTTGTAGTGAAACTCTAGATGCATCCGTTTTTGATTGGGTTGAGGAAGATAGAAAAGAAATAGCCAAACCAGAGTATGAAACACTAGCTATGCTGGGAGGAAATTGTGGTATTAATGATTCTGAAGCAGTTATTCATGCTAATTATCTTTGTAACGAGTTAGGACTCGATACAATTTCTACAGGCAGTGCAATTGCCATGACCATGGAAGCAATAGAAAAAGGACTTGTTGAGGGACCAGAATTTGATGATGTTGAGTTCGGTAATATTGATAAATTTCTAGAGCTTATTAACAAAATAGCTTATCGTCAAGATATAGGAGATATCTTAGCTGAAGGAGTTGCTCAAGCAGCTGAATACTGGAATATACAAGACTTAGCAATTCATGTGAAAAAATTACCTTTTGCAGCCTGGGATCCACGTGCTAAACTTGGTCTTGGTTTGAGTTATGCTACAGCTGCAGTAGGGGCTTCGCATTTGCGTGGATGGCCTTCGACTTCAGAAATTCCTGAAAAAAGCGCAATCAAGGTTATCGATTCCTTAGTAGAGCAACAAGACCTCAAAACAATCAAGGATTGTTTATCAATATGCCATTTCACACATAGTATCAAACCTGCATTAGGTTTTGATGATTGCGTTAATATTGTATCAGCTGCTTGGGATAAAGATGTAACTGCTGAGGATTTAACTGACATTGCTCGAAGAGTTTGGATTATGAAACGTTTGTTTAATATGAGAGAATTTGGGGATAAAAAGCCGATTGAATTTGATAATCTTCCTAAACGGTTTATGGAAGAACCCTTGCCATCTGGTAGAGCTAAAGGTAAGACAGCTTTTGTGAATGATGAAGACTTCATAGAATCAAGAAGAACTCTTTATGAAAAAAGAGGTTTAGATGCCGAAGGAGTTCCAATTGAAGAAGAATTAAAGAGATTGAGGATTAAATAAATCCTTTGATTTTCTTTTTGCTAATTTAGTAGTCTTTATGAATTTCTATGTTATTATACTATTAATGAGTAATGAGTTTGAAGAAAATCAGAAATTGTTCCTTGTTTTACAACCTAAGGAAAAGATTCTTTTTGTTCAAGAACAAGTAGATGCCATAGTTTCAACTCTTACTCAGAAAAACGTTGATGTTGACCTTTTTATTACAAAAATTGCTCATTTCAAAACTTACACATCTCGCTTATTCAGATTATCAGGTGTGTATAAGAAAGACTATTTTGATTTCCTAGTTTACAGTATCAAAGTTATGTGGGATGCCGTAGAACACTGTACTTCTCAATTCATGCTTTATCCAGCTTTGTCTGCATTTATTGATTTGTTTTCAAAGTTGAAAGGATTAAATCCATACTATACTCTGGATGGTGCAATTGAGCAGACACTTGTGTATGGGAAGTCACCATCAAAAGATAAAATCTCAGAATTGTTATTTAAGGAAAAGCAACACTTGAATTTCTTAATTGATTACATGCAACTTGATTCAGTTTTGAGACTAGATTTAACTAAATTTGAGAAAAAAAATATCATCAAATCTGCAACTAATTATGCTCAAATTCTTGTTCTTACTCTCTATAATTTCTTAGTTACTGTTCCTGTGATTCCTAAGGAGGACTTTCTGGATTGGTGTAAGCTATTTGATGATGCTCTTGAAAAAGCAAGATTGGGTCATCATTACTTAAAAGAGCTAGATGAAGAGCCTTTTGAATTACTTAAAACTAAGATTTCTGAATCTTCACTTTTTTCATTAAAAGCACAACTCCATCTGTTTAGTGCTCGTTTTACAAATGAGAATGTTGCTGAGTTTCTGAATTTAGCGTATATGGAAAATTCAAGAGCTTTAAGTGAAATTGAACCGTATAAGAATGATGAGCTGTTCAGCGAGACAATTAGGAGTTTCTATATTCAGCAGAAGGCATTGCTTCTCGAAACTAGATTCTATCAAATACTCAATAATTTGCTACAAACTCAATATAAGAATTCTAAATTTGTTGGAGATCTAAAAGACGAGAAACCTGAATTAACAAAGTCTGTAATTAAATTCGCAGTTGAAGAAATTCTCAGTGAGATAGAGGGGTATGTAACAGATATTCTAGGTAGGTCTAGGCGAGAAGAAATAGGCATTTCATTTAATCTGATTGGAATATATGCCAAAATCTCATTTGGAGCTTATGTCTACGACCTGGTAGATGATGTTGGCATAATGGAGGAGATAATCAAAACACAAAGAATAGATATTGGTGATCCAGAACTCTCCCTTTTACTCGCTAGATATTGGTTGATAAGGTGGGCAGAAGAAGATGATAGTGAATACTTAAGACTTTCACAAAATTACTACGAGAGAGCTGCTGAAGTTTATTTGATGCTCTTCAATAATAGGTATGTTCCTATTTACGGTTATACAATGATTGCTCTCTACCAACTGTATAAGAACAACGTTCCTCGAGCGGAAATATTTCTGATGAAAGCAGATGATGAGTATACAGATTCAAAGATGCTCAAAATTTTAAATCAGTCAGAACAATATTATTATGAGAAATTTAGAGAGCAAATTGACAAGATAATCAAAGGAGAAAAAGTTGATAGACCTCTAAGATTTAATAAACCGGTAAATCCTCTAGATTTTAACTCCTGGATTACTGAGAAGAAGGATTGGAGGAAGAAGTTTCCATTATTTCCAGAACCGTTCCCCTTCCATTTAGAGCAACTAAAGATTTTAGAATTTGAATTCCTTTCACCAGAAAATAATAATTATAAAGAAGGAGCAGACAATTTATAACAGCTTTTGCAAAGAGATAGTTGAACATGTCTATAGAAAGAAAACGTTATAGATTTGGTGGTTTTACCTGGTTTATACTCATAATAGTACTTGTAGGGGTATACTATTGGTTCTATAGAGATTTAGTCATATTCCTAACTGTATCTGGAATTGCAGTTGTTCTTTTTGTCTTTTTTTGGTTCTTATCTCGACGAGGGCTTTCTTCTAGAAGAGCATCTTTATACGGAGATTTAACTTCCCATCACAGTGAAGTTACTAAGGGATATGAACAACAACAAAAAGATTACAATGTTAGATTCTGTGATGACTGTAAGCATAAAATAGAAAAAGACTCAACCTTCTGTTCAAATTGTGGAAAAGAGACTTAAAAATTACTTTTCTCTCTTTTTGCCGAATTTAGGGTTGAATGTCCAAATATCATTGAGGATAAAATTGGTTAGAACTGAAACTACAAAGCCAATTGTTACTGCAAGATATTCGTTCCAACCTATTAGGTCATAAAAGACATAAACTAGTCCAAGGTTGATCACAGTTCCTGAAGCACCTACGATTGCGAATTTTATGAATTGCCTGAAAGTGTTAAATTCAACCTCTTTCTCTTGTTTCCTGAAAGTCCATATTTTGTTGATTATATAATTGTATATCATCACAATGGCTATAGCAACAGCTTGTGAAACTAGAACATCTGAAACGTTTAGAAACCAGACTGTGAAAAGCACACCAGTTAATCCTGCTGATTCGAGAATTAACATCATAAGAAAGAGAAAGAGATAATTAAGACCTAAACCTAAAAGACTAACTATAACGAATTTTGAAAGTCGCAAATTTCTCTCTTTATCAAAGAAGGAAGACTTTTCTGAAGGGGTTTCGTCCGTGCTATTCTCTTGATCCATTTTTCAACCAACAAGAAGTAGAAGAACGCATTTATAAAATGTTTTTGTCACTTTGTCACCTTAAATGAAGCAATAATCACCTTAAACTTAGTAAGTCTAACAGATATTACCGGAGTTTTTATACGCAACTATAGGGAATACATCCGATGACCAAAGTCCTGAGAGTGGAATGCATAGAACTAAAGTATCATCCAGCTTTGAGCACACTTTGTCATCAAGTCAAGAATCTGTACAATCGAGCAAATTATCTGGTCAAGGATTCTCTAAACAAGACACATAAACTATTGTTTTATTATGATCTTAACACCTTACTCAAACAGGAAGCCTGTTATCGAGTACTTCCCGCTCATACTGCGCAACACACTCTCAAACTCCTCTGTAGAAATTGGAAAGGATATTTTCGAGCAATTAAAGAGTGGAAGAAAAATCCCAGTGCTTTCTTCGCTATACCCCAACCGCCGAACTATAAAGCGAAGAATGGAGAAGTGGTAGCAATTTTTACTAACCAGCAAGCGAGGATAGTGAATGGGTGGGTAGTCTTTCCGAAAAAAGTAGGGTTTTATTACAAGACTCGATTACCTTCACGAACGAAATTAAAAGAAGTAAGGATTATCCCAAGACGAGTGGGGTATACTCTCGAGCTGGTGTATGAGAAAATCTTGCCTAAAATGAAAAAGCGACTAATTAGGAAAGGAGCTATCGATTTGGGTTCTATTAACCTTGTAACCTTTGTGGATAACCTTGGCAATCAACCGATTGTTATCAGGGACGCAGGGAAAGGAATCAAAAGCATAACACAGTATTATTTGAAAAGGCAAACGCAATTACGAGCAGAATATATGCTGCAACAAAAGCACCAATTGAATAAGAAGAACAGACTCAAGTATGGTCCAGCTTATTATGAACTTCGAGAAAAATGGCGAAAGAAACTTAAAGATGCTATCCACAAGCTAACAAAATATTTAGTGGATCTGTGGGTAGAACGGGATCTACATGAAATCATCATCGGCTATAATGAGAAATGGAAGCAAAATGTTCATTTTTGGAAGAAAGTTACCCAGTTGTTTGTAGCTATTCCCTTCATGAAGATTATCAACTTGTTACACTACAAAGCAGCTGAAAAAGGAGTAAAAGTTGAGCTCATTCCTGAGAATTATACTTCTAAATGCAGTTTTCTCGATAATGAATTTCCAAAAAAAAGAGATCGATATGAGGGACGAAGAATCACTCGAGGATTGTTTCGCTCAGCTCAGGGTTTTCTCATCAATGCTGATGTTAATGCAGCTTATAATATCTTAATCAAAAGCGATCCGAAAGCACTGCCTAAACGGCGTGTGAACGGGGTAGGAGGATACGTGATGTATCCACATAGAGTGAGTGTAGACCCACGATGACCTCTAAGAAAGACACTCAACCCTCTTGTCTTAAGCGACAAGGGAACAACAACACATCATTAATTCTAGTGTGGAAACATGGTTTCTTCAAGTAAGGCAAATAAAAGGAAATCATGGTTAAATCAAATCGTTTTTAAGTATCTCATCAAATCTAAATATTAACGTTAGATAAGTGATATCAATGACAATTCATGTTAGGTATTTATCCCAGGTTATTGTTCGTATGGGGTTTGAGGGGTCTTATGATAATAAGATGGAGAAAGAGTTAGAAAGATGTCTAAAGGAACAGTTTGACAATACTAAGAAACCCTTGTTTTATATCATAGATATTACAGCTTATGAGCCTAATGAAGCTGAAGGAGTAGCAAATCAAGTTGCTAACATGCTAGCAACAAAAGGAAAAATAATTCTAAATATTGCCTTTTTATTCAAGAAGAAGAAGAAAATTAAAAATAAAGAAATTAAAAACAAAATCAAGCTCTTT
The DNA here is from genome assembly GCA_023132955.1 of Candidatus Heimdallarchaeota archaeon. Lineage (GTDB taxonomy): Archaea > Asgardarchaeota > Heimdallarchaeia > Heimdallarchaeales > Heimdallarchaeaceae > UBA460. The sequence goes on along the minus strand of JAGLXK010000342.1, from coordinate 4,502 downwards.
GATAACGATTTCCAAGCTCAATCATGGATAAGTGATCAGAGTAGATTTGGATTTTTAGATGAAATTACTTTAGAGTCTTTAGTGAAAAAATAGCATAATAATCTCCTATTAATTATTTTTTTCTAATTTCAGTTTCAATTCCTCAATTTCATACTGTTCGAAAAATTGAAATAGAATTCATTATTTGGTGTTTTAATGTCTATCGAACCATGTACCATTCCAAACAAAGTAAAAGAGAAGCTTGAGAAACAACAGTATAGAATTGCAGGTAATCATTCAGCTGTTAAAACCTGTGCATGGTTGAAACACTCACTAAAGGGTGAAGGGGTTTGCTACAAAAGTCAATTCTATGGCATCACTTCTCATCAATGTCTACAATGCACTCCTGCAACTATCTGGTGTAATTTGAAATGCGTTTTCTGTTGGCGAAGTGCTTCATGGTATAATAATGGAACAATGGATTGTCAAGTAGATGATCCAGAAACAATTGTTGATTCTATGATTTATCATCAACGTAAACTAATAGCAGGCTACAAAAACCATGCTAAGGTTCCCATGGAGAAATATGATGAAGCATTTAATCCTAAGCATGCTGCTATCTCATTAAGTGGCGAACCTACTTTTTATCCTCGTATTGGAGAGCTAATAGAAGAATTTCATTCTAGGAAAATGACCACCTTTTTAGTAACAAATGGAACCAATCCTAAGGTTCTAGAGAAACTTGATACTTTACCATCTCAACTATATTTGACTATGATTGCCCCAACAAAAGAATCATTTGAAAAAACTGCTAGACCATCAGATAAGGACGCCTGGGACAAGATTCTGCAGACAATAGATCTTCTCCCATCTTTGAAGACAAGGAAGGTTATGAGATTAACTTTAGTACCTGGTTATAATATGATCGAACCAGAAAAGTTCAGGGAATGGTTTGAAAAGTCTGAAGCACACTTCCTGGAACCTAAAGGATTTATGTCCGTTGGAGATGCTAGAAAGAGATTATCTTACGAAATTATGCCAAGGTATGAGAAGATAAGAGAATTTTCAGAAGAAATCATAAAAGATTCTAATCTGAAAATAATCGATGAGAAGGAAGATTCAGCTGTTACATTAATTGCTAAAGAAGATTATAGCTTTCGAAAACATTTATAATTTTGAAATTAACTAGTTAAACCATCGGAATAAAGCACAAAACCTATATGATGAGTTTTCGTGTGTTCATTTTTTCAAACGTTAGACATCTTTCTTAGAGAATCATGTTTTGTAAACTGACTCTAAGTGGATACATCACATATCCTCCTACCCCGCCCACACTTCTCGGAGGAAGTGCTTGCGGATCGCTTTTGACTAAAATATTGAAGGCTGCATTAACATCAGCATTAATGTAAATGCCTTGAGCAGATTTGAAGAGACCACGAGTTACTCTTCGTCCTTTGAATTGCTGATGTTTGTATGGGAATTCATTATCGAGAAAACTGCATTTAGAAGTATACTCTTCTGGCATAATCTCCACAATAATCCCTTCCTCTGCTCCTTTATATTTCAACATATTAATGAGTTTGAGAAAGGGAATTGTGACAAACATTTGAGTGGTTTTCTTTTGAAAATGAACTCCTTGTTTCCATTTGTAATTATATCCAATAATCACCTCTTGTATACCTCGTTCTACACACAATTCCACTAGGAACTTGGTAAGTTTGTGAAGAGCATCTTTTATCTTCCTTCGCCATTTTTCTCTTAAATGATAATACGCAGGTCCATAATTTAACTTGTTTATTTTTTTCAACTTATTTTTCTGCTGTTGCATATAATGTGCTTGTAATTGTGCTTGCTTTTTTAGATAATACTGTGTAATTGATTTAATTCCTTTCCCTGTGTCTTTGACAACAATCGGTCTATTCCCGAGGTTATCCACAAAAGTCACAAGGTTGATTATCCCTAAATCGATTGCTCCCTTTCTTCTTGATTTCTTTCGTAGCTTTGGTATAGTTTTTTGATAAACTATTTCAAGTGTGTATCCTACTCTTCTTGGAACAATTCTTACTTCTCGAAGCTTTGTAGCTGCACTTAATCGAGTTTTGTAATAAAAATGTACTTTTTTAGGGAAGACTAACCATCCATTGATGATCCTAATTTGTTGATTTGAGAAGATCGCAATGACTTCCCCATCTTTTGCTTTGTAGTTTGGAGGACGAGGAATTGCAAAAAACTGTGAAGGGTTTTTTTCCATTCCTTCATAGCGGTAAAGTATGCTTTCCAATTACGATTAAGTAATTTAAGGCTTTGTTGAGCTGTTTGAGCTGGAAGAATTCTGTAGCATTCCTCATGTTTTAGAAGTGAGTTAAGATCATAATAATAGAGGTTTTTACCTTCATTTTTTAGAGCATCTTTAATAAGATAGTTCGCTCGATTGTAGAGATTTTTGACTTGATGGCACACTCTGCTTAGAGATGGATGGTGCTTAAGCTCAATACTTTCCACCCGAAGTACTTGTACCATATAGGTTATTATTGAATTCAGTATTTAAGCTCAAAACAATTCAGAATACTCCAAAACAGAATAGGAGACAGAATGATTTTTATATTTTTAGTCTTTCTTATAATTAACATGGTCAGCTTAAATAAGCTAATCAAACAGCTTAGTCACGAGGAAACTGATAAAAGAGAAGAAGCTATTTTGGCACTAGGTGAACTAAGGGATGAGAGAGCTGTTGTACCTTTAATAAAAGTAGTAAATCAGGATACAATTGAAAATAGAACCTATGCTATCATTGCATTATCTGAAATTGCTGACCATAGAGCTATTGAAACACTAATCTATTGTCTTATGGATAATGAATTAAATATCAGATTAGCTGCTTCAAGGTCTTTAGGAAAGTTTTCTTCACCTCAAGCGATTTCTGCTCTTTTAATTTCACTTAGAAAAGATCCTAAAGTAATTGTAAAAAGTAGAGCTGCTTTGTCACTAGGGGCTGTAGGTTCAGAATTAGCTGTGGAAGATTTAATGAGTGAATCGAAATTGGAACATCCTGCATCTTTACTGTATTCTATAAATTCAGCTCTAAAAATGATCGCAAAGAACAATGGGTACAAAGATATAGATGAACTATTGCAATCTGTGAAAGAAAAGAAGGAAAAACACACAGAAGAAACATCAGAAGTTGAGCAAATAAAAGAAAAAGAAGAATTGCTAGAATTCCCAACTTTGTGGCCATATATTAGAAAATATGTCTTTGAACAATTAGAAGGGATTCAAACTGCTTTAAGTATTGAATCTGATGAAAAAACAGCAGAGAAAAAAATATCTGATATCTTAGGAGAGAAATTTTGGAAATTTGTTTCTTTCATTGAAAAGAAAATGGATAGGACGTTTTCGCAATATCAGAGTGACTTAATCTGGCAAATGACCTGGGATGTCTCAAAACCTCTAAGGACAGAGATTTTTCAGATGATAAAGGATCATAGAATAGAAGTAGAGGAAATCGACAAATATAGAAGCTGGCTTGATAGAGTAGAAGAAGAGAAGGATGCAAGAGAAGAGCTAAAAGGACCACCAATCATAGAAATAAAGAAAGAAGAGGAAATTGATGCAGAGAAAGCCACGGGAGCAGAACTTGCGCGGTCAATATCAGGGGATATTGAAGGAATAATGAAGAAGTACTCTGCGTGGAAAAAAGAAGCTGATGAGCTGGAAGAAATAGCAGAATTTGGAATAGATACTAAGTAAATCTATACGTTTTTTATCTAGTTCATCAAAAAAATCGACTATTTAATCAATGAATCTGAAGATTAATTATATCGTTTTTTTCGAAGTGTAACATTCGGGTATTACAAAACCTTGCTTCCGACAAAAAAGTTATATGTATAGTGTGAAGCATATAGCTTGGTCAACAAATGAAGAAGAGGTTAATTACTTTCAAAGTAACTGATAGCATGATTAAATGGATGAATGACATGATATCAATGGGGAATTACGACTCGAGGTCTGAGCTTGTCAGGGATTCACTAAAAGAGTTCCTTTCTAAGGAGTATTATGAAGGAAACTTCTCTGAAAACATTAAATTAAAGGAGAAGGAGCAATTTCGCAGAATATAATTAAAAAAAGATCTTACCATTTAATTCACAGCGTATCTTTTGTTAATGTAATTCAATTACTATTAAAAACATACATGTTGACTTGGAACTTTTCTTTAAAACCTTGAATTTTCGACAAAAATGTTTCTAAGCTCGTTCTTGGATAGTATTTAAACTAGTCTAGATTCTTTGATTTTTGTATATTACTGCTTGATGAAGTCTTCTAATATCTTTAAAGCAGGAATTTGACTTAAAATTCCCTACTCTCTCCAGCGGAGAAAAGCATTATTTTCAATATACTTTCTAATTTCATCTGGAAATCTCCAATGATCAAAAACAATCTCATCTACTTCCTTTCTCATTTTTGAAAAATCATTTTCCGTACTTTGAGAAAGTAACCATTTATCAACACTTTCCTCTATTTTGCTT
>JAGLXK010000341.1 GCA_023132955.1 Candidatus Heimdallarchaeota archaeon | reverse complement strand
AGGGAAAGGTTAATTTCACTACTTTGATCCTGTTTCATATCTTCATAAAAAGAGGATTGAATTGTAAGCAGAGCTGTTTTAACATCGGATTCTATACTTAAGTGATTCAATTTTCCTTTTCTTTTAACTAAAGGTCTAAAATTCATATCTTCATGCCATCTATTTATTGTAATCATACTAGTGAGCTGACCTATAACATAAGTATGATAATCACTCATAAGCTGTAGGTAAAAAACTAGTTTACCAAGTAAACTCTCATTAAAACATGGTTCCAAAATATCAACTGTTACCATTGAAGTTGAAGAAGGCGACCCGATAACACCAATTTTTTCTTTTGTGAATTTTTCAATAGATTGAATCATATTCTTTTTCTTTTCTTTCTTTTCCAGTTCTGATTTTTCAGTTCTTGCAGTTTTACGAATTTTCTCGCTCATAAATTCACCTCATTAATCACTTCTATAAGATTCAAAAAACATGGATGCATCATCTAGTTTTTCCTTAGTTAATATAGATCTTGATGCTTCTTTAAGCGCTTTTAGTCCTAAGGACACACTCTTTGCCATTTTATCAGCAAAATAAAGTGGGTATGGTTCCTTCATTTCAGTAGTTAGCATTTCGCTACGTAAACAATCTAGAAGCTGATACAAAACTTTTTTATCTTTCGCTATTTCTTTTGATACTTCTAATCTTAAAGCAGGGGACCAAGGTCTTGGACGATAGTACAATGCATATATTTCTTCAGGAAGAGCAGATAATAAAGAATTTAATTCTTCGAAATCTGTTGAATGTTCAAAAATTCGTCCTTTAAGTGTTAAGTGAGCACTTGATAAATATCTTACAGTATCTGGAAAGGTCTGTAAAGGAATTGGTGTAGTATACTCCCCTTCCTCAAGTATTAAGGAAAATAAAGCTCTATCATCTATAGAAATTTTAAACTTCTGAAGAAATTGTAATGAGAAATTTCTGGAAGAATCATACTTCTGAACTGCAATAATTTTTTTGTTTGAGAAAACTGAGCTCAATAATTCAGTTATATCAACATTAGAGAATATGGGTACAATTTTTCCTAAAATATCAAGATTTTCAATAGAAGCAATAGAACTGAAACCAATTAAAGGAGTAATGAAGCGACCATCAATAAAGGTGAAATCACTCTTCAATTCAGTAGCAAGTTGAAATTCATACAAATGCATTATAGCTTGTGTAATATGATTCATGGTGTTAGCACCATAATGAGGTAAAATATCAAACCATGATTTATATGTAATTGAGTTTACTTCGGTTTGAGCATTTAATCCTTCAGACGCTACAACTCCAACCATTCCAAGATCGTACAATAATAAATGTTCAATTGCTCTTCCTCCATCGATACCTATAGTACGATATGTTTCCAAATCTAGCTGATTTTTTTCTAATTCATTTAGAAGACCTTGATCAAACAAATGTCTTCTGATTTCTTTTTCTTTGGAAATAAAATTGTTAGTTAGTCCTTCAATTCTCTTTGAAGTTTTAGAAGCATTTTCTAAAATCTCATTTAGAAAAGAATCAGGTAAAAAAATAGGTTCAGATTTCTGTTCATCCAAAGATATCGCAATAAGAGGTGTTTTTTTCTTTATTAAGTTTCTTATGAAAAAACTGAGAAATTGACCATTTCTCTCTTTACTTGTGATTTTTACGAGCTAGTAAGTGAAAAATAAAGAATTAAGATTAAGAAGAAGTAAGATTTTATGGAAACTGTGGGTTTTGACGAATAATTTTATATTATCTGTATCATGTTAATCATAATTGTACTAACAACTAATTGAAGTGATACTATGTTTGAAGTTGAAGAATTAAACATAACAGATTTAACAAATTTTACAGCTAGTGGAAGAAACAGTTTGGATATATATGTTGACTTTGTAGCAAATAAGTTAAATGAACTTATAACAGCTCATAATGAACTAGCGAAATATCTAGAAAAAATAATAATAAACCTCGAAAGAGAAAAGAAGTGAATGGAGGTTACTGATAAAATGTCTTACAAAGGTAGAAAAATAAGCCCCTTCAATAGAGGTAGTTCAAGAAGACATGCTCAAGCAGCTATGTCTTCAGCTGATTATATTCGTCTTTATCTTGACAATGTAATCGATAAAATTCTTAATAGAACAGATAAAAGTAATAAATAAGAATTTGATTTGAGGGATAAAATGGTAAATTTCTTTCATCGAACATCAACATTTCAAGTATTTGAACTGGCTATTTTTGAGGAAAAACAAGATCTAGACCATATTCACAGTGAAATGATTAATCTAGGTCATAAAAGAACTCGACTGGATGTTAAAAGCATGGTAACAATA
>JAGLXK010000340.1 GCA_023132955.1 Candidatus Heimdallarchaeota archaeon | reverse complement strand
CTAGATCTACTAGAAGCTAAAAGATCAAGTGATGGTGGATTTCCAAAGGAAGACAAATATTGTCAGTCATCAAATCCAGAAACAAGATATTTTACTCCTGGTGATTGGAAGCCAGTTAATAAAGGAAAAATGAATGAATGGGTTACAATCGATGCTCTTTTTATTTTAAAGAAGGCGAAAAGAATCAATATTGATTATTAGCTTATTAACCCTAATTCTAATCTTACATTGAAACGATTTTTTCTTCTTATAAAAAAGACTAAAAGAAGAAGAGAAATCCAGAGAGTGTTATTGAGAAAGGTAACATCATTTGTGGTAGTGTTAGCTGATTTAAATGCATAGATATCAATGGAATTTGCAGACCCGTCAATTTCATATCCATTTTTACCTGAAAAATCAGTCCAAAAGTTTCCTTCCTCAAGATTTGAATCAAACCATTTATTATGTTCTCCATCGTCAAGAGCTTGGCTAAATCCATCTAGATTATTATAAACAAACTCATTGTGGTGTATTCTATTGAAATAAGAATATTGGTCTAAATAGACTCCATATTCAGTGTTTTCAAAGAAGTAGTTATAAGATATAACTGAATCAGATGAATTTGTAGAATAGACGCCATTAAACGTACTCTTTGTAATATAATTTTGTCCGATATAAATCTCAGATGATTTTCTAAGATATATCCCATTAATACCACTTGAAATTATATCATTACCGGAGATTAGAGCCTTTGAAACAAAATTTACAAATATACCATCACAAGAACTTTCTGAAAAATTATTCTTCGAGGTTGTAACATAATCACTATTTTCTATATGCAAGTTGTAAACAATACTTCTAGAACAAAAATTCTCCAAAACAGTAGCGTAATGAGAATAATACTCAATTTTTATTCCAACTTCTGTTCTTATTATAGTGTTGTTATAGATAAAACAGTATTGACTTTCTGAGCAAAGAATTCCCTCTTTAATTCTTTCATAAATATAATTGGAAGAAATTTCAGAATAATCACCTCTACTTACTGAAACCGCAACATCATTAGTTGATGTTCCCAGATATCCTTGCATAGTTATAATATTGTTACTTATGATACTATTCGGGCATCTACTGATACTTATTCCTTGATCACATGCGTATAAAGTGTTTGATTTGAATTTTATTTCAGCTAAATAAGATCCTCCTACACAGTAATTACATGAAGTAAAATTGTTATTTTGAATCAAAGACCCATCTGAATAACGTAAATAAATGGCAGAGTCAAACTTCTCAAAAGTGTTATTTTCAATAATTATTTCATCTGAGTATCTAATTTGCAAACCTGTATTTTTATAATATACCAAATTTTTGAATATATTAGCTTCTATTATAGCTGTTCCTGAGATAATATTTTCTAAATATATTCCATCATTATTTGCAACAATGGTATTATTTGAAATAGCAAAATATTTAGCTGTATTCTTAATGAAAATCGAATATCCATTAGGTGATACATTGTTAAAAGACAAATCTTGTATTAAGTAAGGATTTTGTGAAGAACCATTCCCTGGAAATCCATAGTCGATAAATCCTGAATCTGAAGTAATATATATATTTATCAAAGATGAGAGTTTTTTTCCAGAATCTGTTTGAACAGATCTCGAACCTGTACTAGAAAGAATCATTGTATATGATAATGAAAATATAAGAATCATAAGAACGAATAATCGACTCAGTTTGAATTTTGCCAATCTACTCGTTCTCATTGGTATTTAATTTGCTTTTTTACTTATAATCTTTTCCTCTTTAAAACTCTCTACAACCTTCTCTTTGAACTCTCAGAGTATCTCATTTTTCTTTTAGAACCTAGAAAGTAAATTGCTAAAATAGTGATTGTGGAAAAGATAATTCCTGTTGAAGATGGTAGAGTATTTGCATTAGTAGGTTCAGAACTTAAAGGGTAAATATCCACAGATTGAGCAGTACCGTCTATATAATAATCTCCTTTTCCTTCATAGTCCATCCACAAATTACCTTCCTTTAGAGTAGGATCGAACCAGGTATTATTTTCCCCATCGTCACATGCTTGGCTATAACCATCTTTGTTATTGTTATAGAACTCATTATGGTGAATAACATTGTTTGATGATTGAATATCAAAAAGAAGCCCATAATCTGAATTTTGATGTATATAATTATTAATTATAGCAGAATCATCAACATTATCACAATATATACCAGAACGTTCATTTCTAGCTACATAATTCTTACTTAGAAAAACATCAGGGCATGCTGAGAAATATAATCCGTGATATCCTGCACTTACTACATCATTATTGAGAAAAGCAATTTTGGAGACATCATGAAAAATAACATTATGATAGGTACTTAGTGAGAAATTATTTCTAGAACAGATTATATTTTCACAAGACTCTACAAATAAGTTATAATACCGACTTGTCGCGCATGTATTTTCTGTGAGAGTAATCTGATTAGAATTCGATTCAATTTTTATTCCTACACCTGCATCTTCTATAATATTCTTGTGTATTATATTATTAGAACTCTCCGAAAGATAAATTCCTTCATCATATGGAAATTTGAAATAGTTTGAAGAAATTTCTGAATATGTAGTTTCAGAGAAATAAACACCCGTATGAGCATGAATATAATTGTTTTTAATTGTGATATATGAACTTCCAGAAGTAAAACTAACACTTCCTAGTAAATTGTTGTTTTCGATATTGATATTATGAGATCCAACACCAATTAAATCATTGTGTCGAATTTCATTGTTATAAATATCTATATCCTCACTCCACCAAAGTTCAATAGATCTATAACAATATATGAAATCGTTTTTCTCTATTCTTATTCCATTCGAAGACACAATACTTATTCCTGTATTGGCATGAGGCCATGAAATATCTGAAAAGTCGAAAGTATTGTCTGAAATAACTCCAGTTCCACTTGCAATATTATTTAGATATATTGAATAGTTGTTATTTGCTGTTATTATATTGTTTGAGATTACAAAAAATCTAGTTGTATTTTCTATGTGGATTGAAGACAGTGTAGTAGAATTCTCACTTAAAGTCATATCTTGTAGAAGATATGGATCAGAATGTGTTCCATTACCTAAAAAACCATAGTCGATGAAATCTGAATCTTCATCGATGAATATAAAAGAATAAGAAGAGAAGTTTCGATTTTGCTTTACTGCTTGAACTTTGTTTGTTGAAACAAACACATAATCGGAATTTATTATAGAAAATGATAAAATCAAGAATAGAACTATAAGCTCTTTTTTCTTAAAGGTCTTTACATTGATCATTTTCATATAATTAATATAAAGCTCTGCTAATAAATTCTATTCACATTTTATAGCATTCGTTTATAATATTTTTTTCTTCTAGAACTAATAGAATAACCTGTTAAGATAGATATTGAGAACCAGATAATTTCCATTGAAGCTGATAGATTGTTAGTCTTTGTAGGATCAGACCCTAAGGGGTAGATATCAACAGAACGAGCATCACCGTCAATATAATAATCACCTTTTCCTTCATAGTCCATCCACAAATTACCTTCCTGTAGTATAGGATCAAACCAAGTGTTATTTTTACCATAATCACAAGCTTGGCTAGTTCCAGCTATGTTATTATTGTAAAATTCATTATGATGAATAACATTGTTAGATGACCGTAAATCCAAACTAATACCATACTCATTATTTTCATGAATATAATTATGGATAAAAGCAGAATCATCTACATTATCGCAGAATATACCAACACCATCATTTCTAGCAATATAATTCTGACTAACAAAAACTTCAAAACATGTAGCAAAATATAACCCGTGATATCCAGCATTTAATACATCATTATTAAGGAAAACAATTTTGTCCGCATAATGAAAAATGCTATTTTGCCATTTGCTATAAGAAAAATTATTTCTAGAACATATAATATAATTGCTAGATTCTACATATAAATTATATTGAGAACTTGTTGTAAATGTATTTTCAGAAAGAGTTATGTGATCAGAATTTGTTTCTATTTCTATACCTATGCTTGTATTCTTTATAGTATTGTTGTATATGAAGTTATTAGAACTCTCTGAAAAATAAATCCCTTTTTCATTCTGAGCCTGTATATAGTTTGATGAAATCTCAGAATATCCTGTTTCAAAGAACTCTATTCCTGTAGTAACTTCAGAAAATATATTGTTTCTTATTGCAATATATGAACTATCATAAGTAATCCTTAAACCTCGACCACAATCGGATAGGAGATTATTTTCAAATTCAATGAAATCTGATCCTGTACCGAATAAACCAGTATAACAGAGATTTATTTTATTATTATGAATATAAATTTCTTCACAATACCAAACACTAAAAGCATAACTACAGTCGTAGAAAAAGTTATTTTCGATTCGTATATTCTTACTCCCTAAAATCCTAATTCCTGTGTTAAACTCATGCAAGAAATCAATTGTATTATTAGAAATAATTCCTGTTCCACTAACAACATTTCTTAACTGAATTGCATTACTATTATTAGCTGTTATTGTATTGTTTGAGATAATGAAACATTTGGTTGTATCTTGAATGTGAATTGACGATCCAGTTGGTGATTCATCACTTAAAGTCATGTTTTGTAATAGATAGGGATTCTCCAAAGTTCCATTTCCCAAGAAACCATAATCAACAAAATCTGAATCCTCGTTGATAAATATGTATGAAGAAGAAGAATGATTCATTTCTTGTTTTAAAACTTGAATCTTATTTGGTAAATTAGAGAAATTTTCTGAACTAAGTAATAAAATTGAAAGAATCAAAACTAGAACCAAAAGTTCTTTTTTCATAAATCTCTTTCTTCTGTTCATTCTCTCATTAATAATTTGATAGTTTTATTAATAAATACTATTCACATTCTTTTAACTAATCAGTAAAGAACTTCTTCGACAATTTTTCTCTCGAATTCATAAACTAGTTCGCTCTGCCAGACTTTATGTCCCAGAATTTCATTAATTCTATGCATGTATTTGTTACTCTGAGCACTGCTTGTTCTCCAATACTTTACTTTAGTTTCTTTCAGTAGAGTTAATAGTGATTGATATTTAATCGCCAATCCCAAACCATTTCCTCTATGCTCAGAGATTATCCCTGTATCATTTTGCCATGCAATGGCAGGTTGATAT
>JAGLXK010000034.1 GCA_023132955.1 Candidatus Heimdallarchaeota archaeon | reverse complement strand
CTTCATGTTCAAAGTCTTTTTGATTTTCCATTGTTGTTGAAATGCTTTCAATTATATTGTCAGCACAATAGCTAGCAAACCCTTCAGGTTCTCCAGAGGTGAGTTTTATGTTTTTTTCTTTCATAAATTCTGAAAAAGATTTTGCTACATTTTCGAAAATAATAAAATTAAGTTCATCATACAATTCATTCATTTTATAACACCAAAATAATCTAATTTCTTGTTTTCTTTTTTAATCCAATCCAAAGCTTTGTGGAATAAGTTAACAGAAAAAAGTTCAAGTTTGAAAAAAATAGAAACTTTTAGATCCTTTTTCATCCTTTCCCAAAGTTCCCTTTTCTCATCAGGAGTAGTTGAAGCTCTTCCTTGAAGCATGACAAAACGACTAGCTAGTCGCCAACCTTCTTTTTTCATTCTGTAAAATTCAACAGTAGTAATACAACGATTAAGCTCTTTTTCTTCAGTAAGTTGAAGTTGTTTAACAGCATGAGCTAGAATAGAAAATTTATCATTGGTAGATTTGTTTTCTGAAAGTAGAAAATCAAGATCCTTTTTGAATTTTTTATTAAGAGAAAGTTGTCTTTCAAGAGAAACTAGGTTTGTTTTTGATTCAATAAACCATTTTTGGAATAGTGTTAATCTATTAATATATTTTGTTGATGCTTCAACATTTCTAGAACGGGAGCAAAAAATATTTATTGCTTTAAGATCAGCAAAAAGCATTTCTTGAGGACCACCAGGAGTCATAACTTTGAATTTATAAAAAGAATTAGGAAACCTAGTTTTATAGCTTCGATGAAATTCTCTGGCGCTACTTACTGGATTAGCAAGTTTAATTTGGGTAGCAGCGTCTTTAATTACAACGAAAGCTTTGTTTTCAAAGTCTGCATAGCGAAAAATAAGACCATCAACAAGTTTTTCATAAACAGTGACAAAAGGGGTTGTGTTTAACACATACCCTTTGTTTAAGGGAGTAGTAATACGTACTACGCCTTCATCATCAACAGGAACGATACTCAATTAGATCTCCTCCTCTGAATCAACCATTGCTTGGAAGTAACAATCATCACACCAAAAAGTAGTTTCTTCTTTTTCATTGAAAGGAAATTGGGGAGTACAGTTTCTTTCTTTTTTACAAAGAATA
>JAGLXK010000339.1 GCA_023132955.1 Candidatus Heimdallarchaeota archaeon | reverse complement strand
CCAGAGAAAGGATAGTAGGGGAGAGGTGGAATTTTCCTTGAAGAGAGAAAAAGTGTAGGTATCCTCTTCCCAACCCTCTTTCTTAGTATCTCGAATGATCCCTCGTACTAAGATGTCTTCGACAAGTGATTCTTCCTGTGATTCAGCTGCAACTATTTTCAATTCTTTCTTGAGATCAGAAAAGTGTTCAAAAATGATTCTAATAAAAGAATTGAAGATAGCCGTTTCCCAAGCCAAACCTGTGCCTTTTCTTGAACCTTCGATTTCAGGTTTAATGACATCTTCAAAATAGGAGATGTTCCCCGAAACAGAACTATGAGATTTCAGTCCACGTTTTCTTTGTATAGAGGTTACTTTTTCTTTATAGATCGTATTATCAAACCAGTCGTTAATCGAAAGGCGATATTTAGGATAATAATCACTCATAGCCATTTTGAGATTATGTATAGGGTCCTTGAGATAATTTTCGCTAGCTTGTTGTCGTTGTTGTTTTTGTTCTTTGTCTACCGCGTGAAAAGCTTTCTTGATTCTATTAATTATTTTAGTACGATAATTAACTCCTGCGTAGCTTTCTCTTCTAATCAATTTGTAAGTATCTAACTCCAGGTCGTCTATAATTGAATGTAAAACAGCGTTATTTGGACAAGACATTTCTGATTCTAGATTTTCTAATATTTTGTCAACATAGTTTTCCCAATCCCCGATCCATTTAGATTCTAAAACCTCTTCCTGAGAATCTAATTCTTTCCAGGCATGATATTTAGCTAAAGCAAAAACTTCTCCAGCTAAATTATATCTTCTTTTTGGAGCTAGATTCCTTATTACAGGATAGTTTTCTAATAAATATCCTTCGGTAATATCTGAATCTAACCTGGGGATCAGATTCTTATACCCAAATACTTCATGGTTTTGTGCGATTTCTTGAGCACCTGCTTCAATAATCGTCGTTTCCCACTTTTCCCAGGGGGAAGCTTTTTCTTCCGGTACTTCAGGTAAGACTAACTCGGGGATTTCTTTAGCAGGATAATCAACTGTATTGAGATAAAAGGGCAGAATGTATCCTCTTCCAACAGCTAAACCATATCCCTTTAGCCTGTTCCACGTTTCTTTGTCTCCTCGCCTCATAGCTTCTTTTTTCAGAGTATCAATATATCTCAAAAATTCCAGATAGCTCTCCGGAACATATTTTTTGAAATAATCTTTGGTCCATGAATCAGTTGGATAAGTTAGAAGAATGAACAGATCTATAAAAAGTCTGTAAGCTCTTTCTGCTCCTTTCCCTGAAAGTTGATGGAGATTGAGATCAACGACACCTAACCCTTGTCTCAAACCCGTTTTTTCATACATTGTGTGAGCAAAACTGATATATTTACGTAAATCGAATAAGTTCGCCTGGTTATATGTGAAATCATTCGAAACAAGAAAATTAACAAACTTCTTTTCAAACCCGTGCATGAGTAAGGAAGTTAATTGATCTTTATGCATTACTGCATGAACATTTTTGACTTGATAATAGTCACAGATCAATTGATGAAAGATTTCTAAAAGAGTTGTTTTTCCCGCCCTTTGTGCACCTATAGTTATTATTTTTAGCATGTTGATAGCATTTTCTGTTTTTCTTAGTTCCTTTTCATCTTTACTGAAAATAATATCTCGGGGGATCAGCAGCTCTTTGATAAATTCCTCGGTTGTTTCCTGGATGTTCTCGTAAATTCTTTGTACTTCACTTTTTAGATAATCTGCTTTTGCCTCTTTGAAAGCGTCCTCTATTTCTTCATCGTGTATTAGATCAATTTCTATATATCCTAAAACAAAATTTTCCACTTCTAGAAGGCAAGTATTTACTTTCCTCTCTTTATCAATCGCTAAAGTTCTTAGATAGAAATCGGCTTGAATTTCTTTATCATATAATTTCTTATCACTTACAATAATAGCTGTAGCGTTTTTGTTGTTACAAGCGTTTTTTATCTTTTCTAGTCCGTAAGTGTCAGAATAGTCTTTGTGAGAGATATATTTATCTCCCTGTTCAATAATTGCTATATCGTTCTTTTTGATATCCGAATCAGCTTCTTCGAAATCAAATGTTACACAAATAGCCTTCTCTTTCTTGCTCGGTAGAATCTTACTCAAACTTTTAGCAACAGCAGATTTACCACTTTTGAAAGGGCCATAGATATTTATTACCTGACCAACTTCTGAAGTTTGATAGAATTCTATTTGCTCTCTTAATAGAGAAGTTATATCTCTTTTTCCTGCTTTTTCAAATGAAAAATAACTTTGTTTATTAATTGGAAAAGAATGAATCTGCAATTTTCTTAGTTCGACAGGAGAGAGACTCATTTTCCTGAAACCTTCTGAAAAGTTTTGCCTTTAGTTTTATCCTTAGAAGTGATCCTAATATTGGTTAAACCCGTCACATCTATGTGTTCCTCAAGAGTTTTTTCGTTTAATAACTCGTTGTCTATGTGAATCATCACAGCTTTCCAAGTTTTCCAGATTAGTTCATTTGAATCTGTTTCTTTATAGATAACCATTTTTCCGAAAAGAAACTTAGTTAATTTAGAATCCCGTTTTTGTTTTCTTTTAGCTTTGTTAATTAACCTAATGCAGACTCTACAAAGCAAATATCTGGTTTGTCCACTCGGTTTTTCTATTGGAAAATAGTTTCTGTTTCGATCTTTTGTCTTCGTTCCACAATAACAACATGTAAAGAAACTTTTTTTTGGTTTAAGCCATTTTTCATATTGTTTGATCCTTTTTTCAGCTTTCTTCAGATAAGTATCATTTAACCTTGACAATTGTTTTAATTTTCTAAACATTTTCTGCACCTAATAACTCCACATGAAACTGATGTTTTTTTACTTCAATCACCTCCCCACAACAAGCACATTGTCTTATGATCAGATCTGCTGCTAACAATTTGGTTAGTTCATCTTCTGATAGATCTTCAAAGGTTATATGTCCAAACAGGAAACAGAAGAGTTTTCTTTTAAGTTTTAAAGGGATTCTGAACATCTATTTCACTCTCTTCTTGAATGTAACAATCTTAGATCTGTTCTCATTATGTCCATGTTTTCTTTCATATGCGACATAGCCCACGTCTGCAACCACATGACCGATTGGATCAACGGTTGGACTTACTAAATCCGTATGTTCCTCAATTATCACATCGTCTTGACCCACGAAAATTCTGCAATGATCTTGTGTATCATCAGGGTTGGTTTTAGCATACTGGACCTTCTGTCCTTTGTCAGCTCCAAGAACAGTTTTCTTATATCCTGCTCTCCTGTATCTTTGTTCAATTTCAGCTCGTGAAGCAGTAGTTTTACCTTTCTTCTTATCTGTTTGAAGTCTTTCAATTTCTCTTTCATGCTTCCGCCAATCAAATCTACCTGTATCACGTCTTTTAGGATGTTGTCTTACTGATGTTTTTCTAGTTGCCATTTTATCACCTCATCTATTTCTAAGCATTAGCCAAACAATGAGTATTCCAAAAACTCCAGCTATTAGTGCTCCAACA
Organism: Candidatus Heimdallarchaeota archaeon; assembly: GCA_023132955.1. Lineage (GTDB taxonomy): Archaea > Asgardarchaeota > Heimdallarchaeia > Heimdallarchaeales > Heimdallarchaeaceae > UBA460. The sequence continues at coordinate 581 of JAGLXK010000339.1, read as the reverse complement.
ACATACCAGAAAAATTTTTTATTCTCATTCATGTTTCATCTATCCTCCTGTCAGCTTCTTGTTTAGCACTTACACCAGCCTGCACCCGAACATCAGGTACTTCCCCAGCTGTTTTTTCTGCTTTGTTAACCTTCTCGCTATCAGCATATTTCTTGTAAGTGCGTTTTCCTGTTTTCTTAGTTTTTTTACCTTTTTTCTTTGCTTTGCGATCATAATCTCTAACAGTTTTTTTTCGATCTTTTGTTGTATAACCGCTTACTCGCTCTTTACTCATCAAACATCACTCTCCAATCTTGGTAAACCTAATGGTTTGCTTTTTGAAGATATTTTCTTGTGACGATTAGCTTTCTTTAATTCTTCAAGAATTCTAGCTCCAAAAACGCGATTAACTCTTTCTTCAGGAGAATAAGCTGCTTTAGAAAATAATTTCATTAACATGCCCGAATATTTTCTATGAGCGTGTTCGTAAGGTTTCTTATTCAACTCCTTATTATAAACAATTTTTCTAGCGTAAATAGTTATCTTCTCTATGGCTTTCCCGATATCTATATCGGTTTTTTTATCTGGATCAATTAAAGAAG
>JAGLXK010000338.1 GCA_023132955.1 Candidatus Heimdallarchaeota archaeon | reverse complement strand
CTTTTCTTATTTAGTAATTTTAAAGTACTGTCAAAGTTTTGCTAAGGTTTTTTGGAGTATCAACAGAACATCCTTTTCTCACAGCTGTATAGTACGCTAGATGTTGCAGCGGAATAATGAATGGTATTGTTGATAACATCTCTGAGTATCCTGCAGGTATTTCTAGCTTCCATTTTGCCAAATCCTCTAGGTCCCTGTCTCCCTCTTCCATCACTACTATTGCTGTTGCCCCTCTTGCTTTCATCTCCATGATATTACTGATCATCTTTTTGTTTGTTTGATCCTTTGGCACCACGAATACTACCGGATAATCTTCCTCTACTAAAGCTATTGGTCCGTGTTTTGATTCTCCTGCTGGGTATGATTCGCTGTGAATATAAGCAATTTCCTTCATCTTTAGTGCTCCCTCATTTGCTGTTTGAAGATTTAATCCTCTTCCTAAATAAAAGCTACTGCTCTTTTTAGCAAACCACGAGGCAATATGATTAGCCCTTGATTCATTTCTGACAATAGTTTGTTTAACAATGGTTGGTATTTCTTGAAACAGCTTTCGAGCTGCAATATATTCTGATTTATCAAGTTCTCCTGAGAGTTTTCCAAGTTCTAAACCTATATCCCACATTGCAATAGTTTGTGCTGTGTAAGTCTTTGTAGCTGCTACACCTATCTCTGGTCCTGCATATAAGTACAATACTTCATCAGAATGACGAGTTATAGTGCTTCCAATAACATTAACAGCTGAAAGTATTGTCGCTCCTAGCTCTTTCGCACTCTTGATTGCCATTATTGTGTCCATTGTCTCCCCACTTTGACTCACAGGTAAGATAACTGTATCTTCATCAATTAAACTAGTAATCGAATCATATTCTGAGGCAATGATTGAACTACAAGATTTTTTTGCATATTTTCTAATCAAATGCTCTCCTGTTTGAGTAGAATAATGAGCTGTTCCCGCTGCTAAAAGAAAGATTTTTTCCGCATTATAGATTTTATCAGCAATTTTGTTAAGTGAGGGTTGCTTTATTCTAATATAATCTGCTAGGGAGTTTGGTTGTTCATGTATCTCCTTCAGCATAAAGTGTGGAAATCCTGCTTTTTGTGCCATTTCTGGTTTCCAAGAAACTGTATGTGGTTTTCTCTGTATAGTTTCCATTGTGTTAAAGTCTATAATTTCATATCCTTCTGGGGATAAAGTAACGAATTCATCATCATGTAGGAGAACTACTTTTCGTGTTTTGTCCAGAAATGCAGGAATATCTGATGCACAAAACATTCTATCTGAATTAATTCCTATAACCAATGGACTGTCTCGTTTTGCACAAAAGA
>JAGLXK010000337.1 GCA_023132955.1 Candidatus Heimdallarchaeota archaeon | reverse complement strand
GCTACATAATCAGCACCTAAAATTAGTGCTTTCACTGCATCCGTACCATTCCATATTCCACCAGAGGCTACTAATTTCACCTTTTTACTTCTCGTTGCTGAACGTGCATGATTCAGACTAACAGCAGTAGCTATACCTTGTTCCACAAATTCTTCTGAAACATATTCCATGTTCTTATTTCTAAGAAATTCAATTTTTGTCCAATTAGTTCCTCCAGCACCTGAAACATCGATAGCATAAGGTTGTAATTTTGCCAAATTATTCAAATCTCTTTTTGAAAAACCAGTTCCTACACCTTTTAGAATAACAGGAAACTGCACATTCGATAGTAGCTGTTTGAGTGGTTCTAAGGAATAATTATCTTGCTTATCCCCTTCTAGTTGTACCAGCTCTTGTAATGGGTTTATATGAATAGCTAGTGCATCTGCATTAATCATCTCCACAGCTAATTTCGCTTCCTCTATACCATATCCTTTGTTGAATTGAGCTAAACCTAAATTAGAAATTAAGGGAATGTCTGGTGCAATATCTCTTACTTCAAATGTTTCACCGAATTTAGAGTCTTCTATAGCAGCCCTTTGTGATCCAACCCCCATCCCAATTTTAAATTCCTGACATATCTCCGCTATTTGTTCATTGTACTGTTTTCCTAACTTAGACCCACCAGTCATACCAGAAACAATAATCGGATATTCTATTTTCTTCCCAAAAATAGTTGTAATTAGATCTATTTTCTCAGGGGAAAGATTTACAAGAGTTGCGGGATGAAGCTCAATATCTTGAAAGCCATTGTTATGTAACTTGTACTCAACATCGTTTTCCAAGCAAATCCTAATGTGGTCATCTTTCCTTTTAGATGTAACTTCATCCTTTTTTTGTTCCATATTGCTTATTTGCATTAAGCTAAATAAAAACTTTGTACATCAGAGTTAGCATTTTAAGTGTTTGAGCAATTTTGTATCAAACAGAAAGGTTCAAAAGTCTGAAATGACATATAGCAAAAAAATCAGATATTTTCAGTGATATACGATGGAATTCTGCCCAGAATGTGGAAAGCTACTGATTCCTAAGAAGAAAGGAAAATCAAAAATGCTATATTGTGCTAAATGTGGTTATGAAGATAAACTAGAGAAAAGTGAAAGTTACGAGGTTCAAGATGAAGTTGAACACAAAACTAGTGACTTAACTGAAGTAGTCGAAGTAAACGATGATGAAGGTTTATCTGAAGCAGAGCTTGAGGCAAGGCGAGAACGATTTATTGAAGGAATAGATTTTCTTGAAACAGAATAATCCTAAGAGCACACCAAAAGCTGATAATGGTTATTCTTCTTTTATTATGGTTAGGTTTTCAGAGATAGCAATAAAAGGTTCAAAAACACGAAGATGGTTGACTAAATGTTTAGTAACACACATTGGGTATGTTTTAAGATTATATGGAATATCAGACTATAAAGTCATAAATGATTATAGTCGAATTTTTGTTGAAAGCTCTCAACTACTTGAAACAGAGAAGTTCATAGCTCATTTGGTACCTGGTGTTTCTAGTTTGAGCATTGTAAGATCCTGTTCATCGAATTTGGAAGAAATTAAAGAGTGTGTTAAAGAATTTTTCTTTCAAAATTTTAAAGAAGGAATGTCTTTCGCAGTAAGAGCTAGAAGAACAGGAAAACATTCTTTTTCCAGTGTAGAATTAGGAGCAATTATCGGTGAATTTATTCTTGAAAACAATGTCAATAAAAAACTAAAAGTCAATCTTGATAAACCAGAGTACACCTTGCAGGTTGAAGTAAGGGATAAGAATGCTTACATTTTCGATAGGATATCTAAAGGCATGGGGGGCCTTCCAGTTGAAAGTCAAGGTCGAGTATTAGTTATTGCTTCAAATGAAGATGAAGATATTTCAAATATTTTACATCTCTATAAAAGAGGAGGTATAACATATGTTTATTCGATTGAAAATCAAGAGAATATCAATGATGAAACCTTACAATTATTACACAAGATGTTGGATTTACAACCAAAGCTGAAAAATGAAGAAAATCGTTTGTTTCTACTAGCTAACGAATTCGAAATCAGCCAAATGCTTGATTTCTATAGAGAAAATCAATGTTTAGCAATAACAATGACAAAAGCAATTTTCAATAAGATTTCATCTGAAATCCCCACCTCTATTCCAATATTTGTCCCTCATCTAGCAGTTGATGTTGATAAACACGAAATAGAAGATTTTCTTTCAGTTCTAATCAATTAATGTCTAATAATTTCTCCATCAGGATATTCTTCGGAAAAAATAATACCTTGGAATTTTTGAACGTTAAGCTTCTCTTTTTCCCAAATATTAGTTGGTAAGTAAGCTTTTCTGCAAGTATATGATAGAAATTCTTCCTTATTCCAATTTTTTTCTATTGGAACTTGAGGGAGTAACAAGCCCTTACTTCCTTTGAATTCAACTATTAGACCATCACCAGGTACAGTTATTTGATCAAGTAATTCTTGGGGTGTTTCATATACTATTATTTGAGGAGGAGTCATAATTGTAACTTCAAAAACTAACTCAGGAAATTCAGCTTTCTCAACTGGAGAAAATCTAGGATCTCCCATCGTGGAAGATTTGGCCAAATCAATAACCGCTTCATATAATGGCTTGGTGCCTATTGGATAACCTATACATCCTCTCAGAGATGTAAGACCATCAATTTGGGTTTTAACTGTGACAAAAGCTCCTGTGACAGTTTCAGCTTGTGAAGGGATTGGCTCTGTAGCTTGTGGCTTTAAATTATCTACAATCCATTGTTTCGCAGCAAACCTCGCTAATTTAACTAAATAAATACCAGTTTCATCCTCAATTTCCATTTATCTCACTATTACTATAGTTCACTTATTGTCTTTTTTATATCTTCCCAGTGGCTACCAAGCCAGTAAATTTGGAAGCACTTTGAACATTCCCAAAAATCATCATAGTTCATAGCAGTTCCCTCAGGGATTCTATTCAAAATATCTAATTTGCTTTTCTCTTTCAAATCACCATTGCAGACACTGCATCGCATTTTTAAAGGAGGATAAACAAAGTTTGCATTAAAGTTGTCTTTTATTTCCTTAAGCTGCCCAGAAACATCAACATTTGAGATAAGGAGAGTTTGTATTTTCCTTTTACTACATGATTGGAAAACATCTCGAGATCTAGAGAGAACAATTCTATCATCATCCTCAGAAACTTGGAGCATTTCATCAACGGATTCAGTAGTACGGTATAAAGTATCAAATCCTAAAAAACGTAAATATCGCGATAGTTTCCCTAACATTGAGTCTGCATAAAAACTACTCATTAATCTCTATCAACTCTTCAGGAGCACAATTAGAGCACAAGTATAAACTTTTATCGAAAATCAGTTTATCGGAATATTCTTTACAATCATCACAATAACCTGCATAATCAGCGCCTACATCTTCCTCTATGCCTTCTGACATCAATTTAAGATATTCTTGTTCTAATAAGATTAATTGAGGGACTACTTTGAAGACGTCGGTATCTGTACACATTCCAACGACTTGTCCTCCAGAATTCGTGATGACAAGATGTCTTATACCTTCTTTAAACATGGTTTGCATGGCTTGAATGATAGTTAGGGATGGAGATGCTGTAATTAGCGGTGAAGACATGGCTTCATCTGCAGTAACACTGTCAGCTCTTTTGTTCTTAGCAATTACATGTTTGATTAAATTCTCTTTAGTAATGATACCAATGGTTTTTCCATCATTATCAACTACAACTACAGATCCGATTCGATTTTCAATTATAAGCTTTGCACAAACTTCAGTTGAGGTTTTTGGTGTAATTGTAATAACATTCTTAGTCATAATTTCTTTTACAGCCATATCGAATTTTTTCTCGTCGAAGATAGATTTCATTTTCTTCATCCTTTGTTCTATAATAACAAATAAATTTGGTACCTTTAAAGGTTTTTCACTATTAGTCAATATGGCCCAGATTTTACATTCTAACTATATCTGAATCTCCTGGGATGAATGATAAAAAATCATTTACTGTCAACGCATCAATTTTGTATTTCTCTTCTTCTTGACATTGTGTAAGTAGTTTTCCTTTTACATCTTTTACAATTTTTCCCTTAGGAATATCTCCGGGTTTTATCTGAACATAAATATCAGTCTTACTGCTAATACTACTAGCGGGACCTCCAATAACTTGTGCATAGTTCTCGTAAAGAATTATCCCTATTGCATGATCTATTTCAATATTTTTGGAATAGGTTTTTTCACCATAGATCATTACACTTCCTTTAGCTAAGAATTGACCTGAGGGAGCAGTTAAACTTACTTGATCTGGAAGTACATGGTAAACATCTCCAACCAATTTTTTGTCCTTCCATAAACTAGAATAATTAAGTGCAAAAGTAGCTATCTCTTTGATGCACTCATCAGAAAGACCACTTTGACCACCCTTAACTACAACATAAGGAGCTCCATGAACATCTGCATGGAAGAACAAATCGTTATCATCTAAATATGTTTTCAAGATTCGCTCATTCACTTTTGCGTCAGTCCCTCCAATAACTATATGTTCTTGACAAATGAGCCAATGGAATTTCTCATACCATTTCTTTGAGCGTTTGACAACCAGAGGTTTGCTTTCCTTTTCTTTCACAATTACTTCTTTGGTTGATTCAGTATCGTCAATTTGGATTTTAGTCCGTTCTATAGCTTGTAATGCACCTGGTATTTTTCTTCTACCTTTCTTAGCCTTTTTATAGAATAAGTTTGCACTTTCAGTTAATGTTTTTGTAAAATCTAATTCAAGTAATTCATGATTTCCTGATTCATTATCTAGAAGTTTAACAACAATCGTTTTTGTTTTTGGTTCTATTTTCTCCAATATCTTAGCTGAAGGTATTTCTTTTTCTTTTGCTAACGATAATTTGGACATTATTTCCTCCCAAGAAACATCAGACCTTCTAGCCTGTAAAATTGTTGTTAAAAGCTCTTCTACATTTACAAAATTGGAATATATTAAATCACCTTTCTTCTTCTCGTCTATTTCTTGATTCCTGAGTTTCTCTAAATGTTTCTCTTGATTTGAAAGCTTCTTCTGATATTTTGTTAATTTACTAGAAATTTGTGACCTATCTTCAACAAATTCAGGTTCTTCTTCAGAAAGTGAAAAGAACTCATCAAGCTCATCATTAAATGAACTGACCTCTATTTGTTCAAGGTCTTCATAACGAGAAAGAGGTATGGGTGTAATATCAACCATTTCACCCTCATCTAAGTATTTGATTGGTTCGAAGTCAGTGTTTTTAATAATTTCTTGAAGGGATAGAACTTCTTCACATATCTTCTTAATTTCATTCTCTTTTAGTTCTTCTGAGTTCTTTGAGACTATCCCTGCACGAGCAAGTACTTCTTTTGAGTAAATAGGTCCTAAGTCCATCATTTCATTTAAAACAGCAATATTTTTTCCTGAAGAACTCGTAATCTTTTCAATAATGGTGGATTCTGTATGATTAGTGATGTTATCTGAAGATGTAGGGGGAAAAATGTATTCTTTTCCAGGATGAATATCACGATCTCTCATTCTTCGGTATTTGTATGCAAGAATAATTTTATCGTTAGGACCGATTAAAATGAGATTTCCATTTCCAAAAAGCTCTACTACAAGCTTGTAAAATCCACCTTTGTAAGCAATTTCAATAACAATAACTCTATCAATTTTTTTCTGATAAAAATTCTTAACTGGTAAATCCCTAATATGTTTCCTCATTGATAGGACTTTATTGTTAGGCGTAGTAGGTTTCTTTCTCTCATAGTTGGTTATATGGATTCGCTTTCCTGGTTCTATTAAGAGTTCAAAAGGACTTTCTGTTGCCTTGCGAAACCTTAATATAACCAAATTTTCCCCGATTGAATAAATATTGTTAACCCAGCTGTCAACAATCTTTGGCCGTATTTCAGCAACCAGAGCAGCTAAGTCAATGCTTGATAATGAAGTCTTAATTGAAATCACCGGTGAGTAAATTGCGTCTTGATGTAAAAGGAATATTTATCCGAGTTAAAAGTTATTTGAAAGGGAAGATATCCCGAGGATATAAGAAAACAAAAGAGGGATTGAAACCTAAAAACATTATTGAAAAAATAAAGAATATGCCTACACTTGACAAGGTTTACTGGTCCAAAGTTCTTACAGCATTTGTTGGTGGAATCATCTTTGGTGTGTCTAATTTTGTTGCATGGCCCGCAGGATTAACAATGTTAGCCATATTCTTAGCAATTTCTACTTTCTGGTTTCTAAGATATAGAAAGATAGAAACAGGAATTAAAGTACGTCAATATTATATGTCTGCCATGTTTCAGTATTTCCTAACATTTATAGCTGTATGGGCGCTAATATGGAATATAACATATGTTCCCCCTACTGACTGGTTTTTCCCAATTAAAGAATAAGTCAGATGTACAGGGTGAGATCAAATGAGCTCAAAGAAGAGAAAAAAAGAACCTGAACCAGAAACTGGAATCAAACTTCCATTGATGCAAAGACCAAAATTCAAACTATTTTATACAATGGCTGTCATAAGTTTCTTCAGTTTAGGTATAATTCTTCTTATTCTTTCATATTCAATTTGGGCCGATAATAGCTATGTTATGTTCATTGCACTTGGAGTCCTTGGAGTTGGAATTATTCTTCTCACCATGAGATCCTCACATAGAGGTTCTGCTCCCTCAAGTGATAAACAAGAAGAAGAAGAAAAAGATAAAGACACTCTTAAAATGAGAACCCGAAGATGAGTTTTTTTCTTACCTTAACACCAAACACTTTTATTTTAGTAATACTATGGAGTTACCAACAATCAAATATTCCGACAAAAATTGTTAGTTGAGCGATATGAACGAATTAGGATTTCAGGAAAAAGTTGGTCAATTTCTTAATAGATATGGCAAAGTAAAGAAACTAAAAAAAGATAAGATAGATAATAGTGGTAGAATTTTACCATATATTGTTGAAAATGAAGATCAAAAGTTTGCAGTTTTTGCTTATCATTGGAAGAAGAGTATAGGAACAAATACCATCATCAGAACTGAGCATCAAATAAGTGATATGAATTGTGATGGGGCAATAATCATTGGTAATAGATTTTCACAAAATTCCTACGATATGGTTAGTGACACAAATAAAAGAAGAACTACAAGAATCATCCTCATCAAGATGAATGAAATGGAAGAAATCCTGAACATTAAGGTCTCATAATATACTGTCTATCAGGAAAAAAAATAAATATTAACCAAATGGATGTTTTATGTGCAGATAATATAGTAGAGGCTTTATTTTTTAAATATTTCTGTAACTTGTAATTCAACAAACATTACAGAAACATTAAAAAGCAGACGATATAAATTTACCTTGACTAATGATTTCGCAGATACGAGAACCACTTTCAAAACTCGGTCAACCTATAATTATTTTCTTTGCGAAAATGAAAATTCACCCAACTGTCTTCACATATATTGGTTTGTTATTATCAGTAGCAGCAGGTGTTTTTCTTGCTTATGAAAATCCGCTAGTTGGATTTATTTTTGTTTGGTTTGCTGGGGCAATGGATTTCGTCGATGGGGGTGTAGCAAGATACAGAAATTTAGATTCAAAGAAGGGATCCTTCATCGACAGCGTCATCGATAGAGTCAGTGACCTAGCAGTCTTTACTGGCATAATCTTCAGTGACTGGGTAGATGGAGTAACCGGTGGTATAATGGTAGGTTCAGCTCTTCTGATCAGTTATATTCGAGCCAAGGGGGAGAGTGTAGGAATTAGTAGGATGACTGTAGGTATTATGGAAAGAGCCGAAAGATGGATGGTTTTGATGGTATTGTTGTTTGTAGCAGTAATTGTTCCAAATCAAGTATTCATAACAGAAAGATGGTTGATTGCAGGAGAACCTATTTCATATTTCTCTTTAGGGTATATGATTTTAACAGCTCTGTGTGTTCTAACAGTACTTCAAAGGTTCATCTATGTATCAATTCAACTCAAAAAAGCAGAATCTTCACAAGAGGTTCAAGTACAAAAATAGAAAATAAACTGTTTCTTTTTCCTATTATTTCATGTTTTAGACATTCAAATATGCCTAGAATACAGATCTAACCCAAAGGATAAATGTTTTATAGTTAAGAGCCTTTGGGACATCAGAAATGGTGATTTTGTGGCTAATAATAGAAGTAGAAAGAACAAGAAGCAGAATATTAACGACTTGAAAGCTGATAAACAAAAAGAACCAATAAAAGATTTTTCGCAAACAAAGGATATAGTTAAAGCTCTATCTGGAGAAATAGGGCCTTTAGTAGATCAACTTCTTGGAGCAGTCTATAATGTCGAGGTTGCGGAAAATTTTGCTGACTCCTTAATTCAGATTTACAAAAAACTAAGGGATGAAGGAATTACTAAAACAACAGCAGAAAAAATACTTTGTGAATACTCATCCAATGTAGACCGGTTTGCCTCTATGTTGAAGAAAAAAGAATGATTACCAAACAAAATCCTTTCCTATTAACCAAGTTTAAACAAGGGATAAACTCCAAAAAAATAGCAACTGAGGTACAAAAATGGGCATATTTTCAATATTTAATCTAATAACTACTTTGTATTATGGTATTGCACTTAGAATAAAACTCAGTTGGTACTCCAGAAAGAAACGCAAGAAGAAAAAGATGATTAAAACTTTCTTAGTTAAAAAACTAGAAAAGGAAAAATATACTGAAAAAAATATTGAAAAGATTGCAGAAAACTTTCTTAAAATCGGCGAAAT
>JAGLXK010000336.1 GCA_023132955.1 Candidatus Heimdallarchaeota archaeon | reverse complement strand
TCTAACATAGCTATCTCTTTAGGTCTAATACCATACTGAAAGCCAAACCAAATAAACCAGTAAAGCCATCGAGGGAATTTGTTAGAAAGAATAGATTGGAGAAAAGATTTTATCTCTTCTTCTTTGTAATATTTCTTTTTAATCTTGGTCCTAACTTTTTTACCACGATATAAATCAATAAATGAGCAATCAGAAATAAGTTTGTTACTAAATAGATATTTTGCATATTGTTTCAAAATGATGAGGACATGATTATATTGTCCTGCTGAAACTTCACTTTTAACATGAACTAGATAATTACGGAAATGCTCTTCTGAGATAATGTCTGTTCCTGAAAATCTAAAGAATTTGCGAATACAGTAATAATATCTGTTAAGTGATGTTTTCTTTATATTCAAAGCTTTCATAGCTAGAAAAGAATCAATATGTTTTGAAATTGGCTTATATTCTAAAGGAGCTTTAAATTCTCTTTCATTCATTAACTCTTCTCCTCCTTTATTCTCCAATACAATTTGTTTTTTCTGAAACTGACTTGATTCTCCTGTTCTAATCTTTTGATCACATCATAGACAAAATCCTTGTGGAAATCAAAAAGGAAAAGTTCAGCTAATTCTAATTCAGTTTTGCATTTAACAGCTAAAGATAGATCAAGATCTGCAAGAATCTGTTCAACAATTTTTTCGATTTGTTCATTTTCATTAGCAGTAGATAAATTTCTAGGAGAGAAATGAGAATCAAGTTTAGAGAGAATGTTGGTTTCACTAGTACTAATTGCGTTGAGTATTCTTTCTTCTGATTCAGCATTAATACCAATAGAAACTGTAGGTTCTAATTCGCCTCTAGAAAATTTTCCGAGTAGATCCCTAGTTGCATCTGAAACATTATCATATTGAGTACCTTTTTGAATCTTCTCTGTAAGTTCTTGTTTAAATTCAATATTAGTACGAATAGTGATAATTTCTTCTTTACGTTTAGGCATGATTAAATCTCCTACTTTCTTGGAAGCAAAACATCTAGTTTTTTGTTAATTTCATCAACTTTCTTCTCTAGACGTTCTATTCGATCCTCTTCTTTTTCATATTCAATTTTAATAGATTTTTTGGGCTTTGCATTACTACTCAGTTTCTTCACTTCTCCTATGCGAATGGATGAGGATCATCCTGCACTCCAAAAGCAGATTCTTCTTCATCTCCAACACAATTCTTTTTACATTTCCTACAATAGATCCTTTCTTCTTCAGGATGAGTTGTATGATCTGAATCTGGATGACCACAAACCAAGCAAGATTCAGAAAATAATCCCTTAGCTATTTCTTGAGCAGCTGCAAGCATTTTCATAGTTTCAGTATCTTCCAATTGTCTAGCTAGTTCAGGAAACCAATTGTCACCTTCAA
>JAGLXK010000335.1 GCA_023132955.1 Candidatus Heimdallarchaeota archaeon | reverse complement strand
TATAAAATAGGGATAAATAACATCTATGTCCAAACTATTTAGTTTATTTACATCAAAGAGAAAATGAACTAATTGTGTATTTGTAAACCTTCTAAACTGAAGAATTGCTTCTAACACATCAAAAACTCTTGAATGACTGGACAATAAAGTAGATAATTCTTCTATATTCCAAACTTCTTTTTGCGATAGATTTCTTATTTCAACTTCATACTCTTCATTCTCTATCAGTTTTCCACCAAATTCCTCTTGTAAAAATTCAAAAAAAGACAGATTGGAAGCAAATTCATAATATTCCTTGATAAATTCAGTAGTCATCCTCTTTTTTTGTTCTTTTAAGTGTATAAATCTTGTCCTTAAACTGATGCAAGAAGAGACTAAAAAGATAAAAGAAAAGGAAGAAATCTTACAGTTTTATTTTCTTCTTTCTTTTCATTATTATTGGTATTATTTCTAAGGGTATTAGAAGAAATGATACAGTTATTGAGATATCTCCCAATTCAGGAACTTCAGGTGTATTATCAATAACAATTCTAAAAATCATAAATTCATTATTTTCTGTACTATTTCAATTATTGATTTAGGCAAAATGTCTTTTTTTTCTCTGTTTTCAATCTTTTTTTTGAGATTATTTGCGATATATCTATGCAAGAGAGGTTTACTTTCTGTTCCTAAAGTTCTTCTTGCTTCTTGTTTTAATTCGTTAAAGTTTGAGATTTCATTCTTTAATAATTCGTCGTAATTCATTTCAAAGATTGCATATTCATCTGAAATTCTTGTATCAATATGTTCTTCTTTGGTTTCAGGTTCTCCTAAGAGATCTAATAATTGCATTGTTTTAGCTATTTTTGGACTTCCAAGTTCATCTTTATCACCATCGAAAATCAAGTAGGTCGGTATATTAAACATTTGAAAAATTATCCATAATCTATCTATGTGATTTTTACTGCCAGCAGATGCTATCGTAATATTGTTTCTATCAAAATCGAATCCCATTATTTCTGCATATATTGGAAGAGAATATTCTTCAGATAGTCCTTCAACAATCACTATTTTGTCTGAAAAAAAACCTTCATTTATGGTTGGATTAAACACATTACTGAACAATTCACAGAATTTCATTTCAGAATAATCTTTACCAGTTCTTTCTTTTAGTTTTTCAAGTATTTTTGAGATTGAAACCATTGATGTTGTACTCTTCCATGAAGAGTCAACCTCATGACGACTTAAAATGCATATCTGATTGCATCTAGAGATATCAATAAATAAACTTGATTGAGTACTGTAAAATATCTGATTGTTGTTATCTGCTATATTCAAAAGCACATCTACTAGTGTTCTTTGCATTTGAGGATGTAGATATAATTCGGGTTCCTCAATTGCAAATATTATACTCTTTTCTCTTGCACGTTCTTGTGCTTTCATCCTCTTTAAATGCTCAGCATAAACTCTCAGAATAGTAAAAATCATTGATCTTTGAAGTCCATGTCCTTTTTTTTCTAACGATGTTTTTATACCATCAAAAACAAGAATTTTCGCTGAGCGAAATAAATCTTCTACAAGTGGGAGATCTATTTTCAACTCAATATCACAATCAATAAGTTCTGTCATAAAAGAATTAAGGTCATCTTCCAGTTGTTTTATTTCTGGAAATCTATTCCCTCCTCCATTTCTATTTAATTTTCTTGACAGATTTTGAATTTCTTGCGAAAATTCCTTTATTTTTTCTGATGAAATTTGTTCTAGCATTGCATTTATGAGTGTACCAAATGGATTTGATTGTGTTATTTTAGTTTCCTCTAAAACATCTCTAACTGCTGGTATGTATATAAAATCAGGTAAATAACCTTTCAAAACACCTGAATATCCGCTTGGATTTAGAAATTCTTTTTCTACAAAAGAAAGAGAAGTCTGATTGTTGTTTACATATGTTGCAGCTTTTTCTTTCCAATCAGATACTTTAGGTTTTTTTGATCCTAAGAGTTTTAAGAACTCAGGTAATTCTTTTTCTATCTGATCTTTTTCATTCCACCATTCATTTATTTGTTCTCCATTTATCAATTCTTGTTGCAACCATTCATTTTCTGGGACACTTATTATTGCGTAATTATCAATAGTTATGCTCCCATCTTCATCACAAGTAATAACCTTCTTGATTATCAGCTTGTCGTAGTTTAAATAAGATTGAAATTTCTCTCTTTCCCACTCTGTTAAATCTTCAAAGGTGGTGCATATCTCAATCGGTTCTTCTATACAATGGTTATGAAAACTCTCTTCACTAACTAGTTTAATGGATGATTCAAAAAAGAGCTTCAAAGCCATCAAAATGTTTGATTTTCCACTATTATTCTTTCCAACTAGAGCCAAAATTGATTCTGGATAAAGTTCTATATTTTTCAGGGAGCGGTAATTCTTAATCTTAAGATTTGTAATTCTCATGAAAATCCTCTACTAGACGATTTTTAAAGCGTTATTATAATTATAAAAATTCCTTTAATGAAATAAAATGGTATTCTTGTTAAACTAATTTACCAGAAAAACCAATAATTTCAAGTTAAGATATGATAAATGAAAAACTCATTTAATTCCTAAATGAATAAAGATCATTATTTATTCTTTGACACTCATAATTAAAGCAAAATCCCCTATAATCCTCTTAATCTTGTTTGAATATATTCATCATTCTCTTTTACATGGTAAAGATATTGAGTTCTAATCTTTTTTTCAGGTTGCTTTATTTCGACTAATCCCTTGATATTTAATTCTGCGATAAATTTTGGAGGGGGTTTTTTCAATTCATTATCAGTGATTAGATTTGTATCCAATCCTTTCCTTTTCAACCAAATATTAATTTCTTGACGTATTTTATTGGTACTTACCGAACCTATTGGTAATCTGGTTTTAACTTTCAAACCTGCTATTCCCAGCGTAAAAACATCTTCTTTGTATTTATCCAGCAGATAATTAAGGATTAATCTAGCTTTGTCAGAAAGTACTGGCTCAGATAATTGTTCCCTCTCCAATTTGTATTTTGTTTTTATTCTATTAATGATAGTATTTTTTCTAGAAAGAAAATTTATTTGTTCTCTTAATTCCCAAGTTTTGATTTTATTAGTCACTTTCTCTTGTATTTTTTCACTATATTTGCTATAAGATAAAATTTCTGCAGATTTTTTGAATAATACTCTTTGATAATGTTTGGGTAATAATTTCATATTTTCAAGGGATGAATAAAGTGTAGGCTCTAAAACAGCTAATAAATATTCGAAAAATTCAAACTTTTCCTCGATATGTTTTTCACTAAATATGTCTTTATCTA
>JAGLXK010000334.1 GCA_023132955.1 Candidatus Heimdallarchaeota archaeon | reverse complement strand
GTATGCCAAAAATATCTAATGCTGAAAAATCATTTATAAGATCAATTGCAAGACGCTATGCAATGGGATTATGGGTATCTCCCTTTAATGAAGGGCTGTTAGTTTATTCAGAAACTTTTGAAGCACTGTATATTAGATCTGCTAGGTGGAAATTCTGTCTTAAGTGTGGGATTATTGAACCCACCGAGTTAATGATTGATGATGGAGAGCTTGGTGGTGAGAAGTATTCAGAAGAGAAGAAATCCGAGTTAAGAGAGAGAATCCATGAATGTACTTTAGGTGCGAATCGTTTTCCTGTTTTAATTACTACATCATGGTATAAACTGAGGGACTTCTTCATGTCAAAGAAGCATATACGAGCTCTAGAAAATGCTGGAGTAACAGACAAACCAGATCAGATACCAATAATACGAGAAATATTTGCAGTTGCAGAAGAAAACAAATTACCTGAATCAATAAAAGTTGGGGAGACATCCTAAATCTAAAGGATTATTCTCCATCCTTAGTTAATTAGAGACACTGTTTGTCTTTTTCTATACTGCATAGTTACTTCTATGTGCAATCTATATCTATACATTCAGTTAAATGCAGTTTCAGAAGGTTTAGTTCTTAAAGTTGCAATAACAAAGTCTTTTAAAGCTAGAAAAATTAAGTAGCTTAGAGTTGAGGAAGATAAGAAAAATAGAATTTCTATCTTGTTTAACAATTAAAACTATGAAAAAATTTGAAGCGAAAACATTCGTCACAATGATACTTAGTTTGATTAAAAAGATACACGAATGATACTAATGAAATTTAAAGATTACAAGATTAATGACCAAATAAAGCAAGCTTTAGAAGAAATGGGAATTCGTACACCCACAGATATTCAAGAAAAAGCTATTCCAGAGATATTAAAGGGAGAAAAAACACATATTTTGTCACAAGCAAAAACAGGTACAGGAAAGACATTAGCTTTTGCTATACCAATTACTGAAGAACTAGATCCTACTCTAAGAAAAATTCAAGCAGTAATTCTAGTTCCTACTAGAGAATTATGTAAACAAGTTTATACAGTAATTTCCAAACTGAATAGACATAGAAGATTAAAAGCTGTTGAGGTTTATGGAGGAGTATCCATAAATAGACAAATAGAAAATATACGCTCAGGAGCTCAAATTGTTGTAGCTACACCTGGAAGACTGATAGATTTATTCAACAGAAAAGCAATTTCGTTCAAAGAAGTAAGATATGTAGTACTTGACGAGGCTGATCGCATGTTAGATATGGGCTTCCTTCCTGATGTTAATTACATTTTATTTGAAGCTATGAAAGACATCTACCCTAGATTTCTTCTGTTTTCAGCTACTATGCTCCCAGAAGTAAAGGACATAATGCTTGATTATAGTTTAGAAGAGAACATTGTTGAGATTGATGTTAGTAGAGATGATCTAACTGTAGGTTCTTGCAAGCAATATTACTATGAAGTACCGGATCCTAAGAAAAAATACAACTCCTTTATTAATATTCTATTAAGAGAAAAACCAAAATCAAGTATTGTTTTTGTTAATACCAAAAGATGGGGTGCAAACCTGGAGCAGAGACTGCGTAATGATAAAAGAATCCATATGAGAATAGGTTCGCTTCAGGGCGATATGTCACAAAGACAAAGAGAATTTTCTATGCGAGAGTTTAGAAAAGGTAAAATCAGTTGTCTTATTGCGACAGATGTTGCAGCAAGAGGATTAGACATACCTCATGTTTCTCATATCTTCAATTATGATTTACCTATTGGAAATCCCGAAAACTATATTCATAGAATAGGAAGAACTTCAAGGATGGAAAGAGCAGGTGTCGCAATCTCTCTAATAGATGGCGAAGAAAGGAATATGATTAGACGTATTGAGATGTTCATGAAGAAAGATATCAGAAGATATTACTTGTACAAACAAGAAAGAGAACAAGATCGTGAAAGACATGGTCAATATCCTAAGACTAAACCTTCACCTGATCGGAAACCTTCACCAAGTCAGAAACCAGAAGATTTCGAAGACGAAGACTATCCTGAAACATTCGCAGATACTTCCATTTATGGATAATCTCTTTTTTCTTATTATATTGAAAAGTAGATTTGTTTTGTGTAGTTTTTGAAATTCATTTTAATAAACTTGTTTCAGTTAGTAAACCCTTTTACTCATCTTCTAGTTCTTCAAAATTAAGACGAAAATGAGTCGAAGCCAAAAACCTTTCAGGATTCTTTATGAAAAGATCTAAACAAGGTGTATCGCAGAAATACAATTTTTTACCTTTATAGATTGTTGTGACTTCTTTTACTGGTAGATCTCCTCCACAACATGTTTTAAGTAATTGAGTCTGTTTATTCATCTTGAGAACTCATTAAGTCACAAATTAAGAGCATTTTGGAATTACAAAATTACATTTTTGTTGGATAACTACATTAAAAAGAAATAACGAACTAAGTATAGGTATGAAAGTGCTTACTCTTCATTTTAGAAGTAATATGTCATTTGATGAAGTAATGAAATTAGCAGAGTCTAGGGAAAGTAAATACAAGGATGTACCAGGTTTAACACAGATTGTTTACATGAAAGATGAACGAATAAATCAATATGGAAGTATTATGTTCTTTGATAATGAGAACAATCTGAATAAATTTCGAACTTCCGATTTATCAAAAAGCATTAAGGAAGTTTATGATTTAGTAGGATTGCCAGAAATAAGAATTTTCGATGTAATTAAACAACTATCCAACTAAGATTCGTGTATCAAGATTTAGCTATATTTAATTACTAACTATTCTATTGAATTCTCTATATCTATTTCATCGCTTCAAAAACCCATTCAGGAACATTTGGTTTTATTTCTGATGCAATTGGAGACTCATATTTTGTTGAACGTAGTCTCTTTTTCAATTCAGCTTTAGCCTCATCAATAAGTTCAGTATTTTCCATAAATTCCAATGCTGTTAGAGCCATCACTTTTGCTGCTACTATCATTCCTTTGTGGCTTATGCTAGTTGTACATTGAGTTACTTCTTGCCAAGAATGACCAGGAGTGCCTAAAATCACACATGACGTTCCTATTTGTGAAGTTGGTACTACCCAGCTTACATCCCCAACATCAGTTGAACCAGGAAGAGTAAACTCTGGGAAAGTATTTGGGAGGATATCATCAAAGATAATTTTGGTTTTGATCTTTTCAATCATATCTTCTCCCAGTTCTTCTTTAAATGCTCCATATGTGTTTAGTTCAGGAAGTTCTCCTTCATTGAAGGTTTGACGGAGTTTCTTACCGAATTCTTTTTCTTCTTCTGTAAATTGAGGAGCTCCCACTTCTTTGAATTTCTCAAATAGCACGTCACCTACAACATCATTTGGTATAAGATCAGATGCAGCTTTATCAAAGATGACCTCAACTTCAGTTTCTGTCATTAATGCTGCTCCTTTAGCTATTTTCTTCACCCTTTCGTAAATTTCTTTGGTTTGTAGAATAGTTGGAGCACGAATTAAATACAATACTTCGGCATCTGCTTGGACTACGTTTGGCGCATTTCCCCCTGTATTTGTGACCGCATAGTGTAACCTCGCCTGAGTTATTATATGCTCTCGTAGGTAGTTCGCACCTATATTCATGAGTTCAACAGCATCCAGGGCTGATCGACCCATATGAGGTTCTGCTGCTGCATGAGCACTTATCCCCTTGAAACGAAAGTATACTTGAATATTGGCTAAACTAGATAAGTTGAATATGAAGTTTGTACTAAAGGGATGCCAACACAAAGCAATATCTACATCATCGAATAATCCTTCTCTAACCATGTATGTTTTGCCTGAGCCACCTTCCTCTCCAGGACATCCATAATATTGAATAATACCTGGAATTTTATGAGATTCAAGATAGTTTTTTACAGCAATCGCGGCTGCTAGACTCCCTGCTCCTAGCAGATTATGCCCACATCCATGACCACTTGCTCCTTCTTCTACAGGAGTTTTTTCAAATACTCCTGCTTTTTGACTTAAACCTGATAATGCATCGTATTCACCTAAAACAGCTATAATAGGTTCTTCTTTTCCATAAGAAGCAACAAAAGCTGTAGGCATATCTGCTACACCTTTAGTAACTTCAAAACCTTCTTCTTCCAAAACCTTGATTTGCAACTTAGCAGATTTGACTTCTTCAAAGCGAATTTCTGCATATTCCCAGATTTTATCAGAAATATCTATGAATCTTTGTTGATTAGCATCAATCCAGTGAATTATGTCGGTGGAATTTGTCATTGTAAATACCTTATGAAGAGAAGTCTATTGACTTAGTTTTAATCTTTTTCATGAACACATCCATTAAGATTCTTGAGTTTTCACAAAAAACTATTAAGAGGTAGAGTACTACTATAAGCAATTTGAGAATATAAAGTGAGTATATGAAAGGAGTATTTTCTACTGAACTAAAAGAAATAGAACAAATGATTATACAAAGTAAGTATCAAGAATCTTCAAAACGATTGGATAATCTTCTGAATAGAAAGGAACTTCTTGAAGAAGAAATTATTCAAGCAAAAATCCTCAAAGCAATGATATTTCTTGATATTCAACCCTTTTATAAAGCATTGATTAATGCTAAACAAGCTTATGAAGAAAGTGTCAAAATCGGTGATACCTTCTTAATTTTCGATTCAGCTATGGCTTATGCTCGATCCTCTAGCTTCTTGGGCATAGGAGAATCAGCTAGCGAAAAAATGAAGCATGCAATAGAAGTTCTTGAAAAATACGAGGATCAAGAATCACATGACTACCTAAAAAGGAAAGCAAGAATACTCACATATGGGGTTAGTAGTTCAGAAAAATACATGGATAAAATAGATCAATCTATAGATATATTCGAACAAGTAGGAGACGATTATCAGAAAGCTTGGTCTCTATTTGGTAAAGCTTCTGCTTTTTTTGAACAAGGGGATCATTCTAAAGGTGGGAATTATTATAATCAAAGTTTGAAGATTTTTACAGAACTAGGTAATATTGTGGGAATTATTGCCTGTACAATTAATGCTGCAGCAGTCTTTATTCAAAGAGGAGAACTAGACGAATATCTTAGATACTCATTGAAAGGATTATCATATGCTGAAGAGATTGATTCTTCTTATATCTTGGATGGTATATATGCTGATTTAGGATTCTATTATTGGCAAAAAGGTGAATTGGAAACTTCATTACAATATTACAAGAAATCGTTAGGGCAAATAAAAAGAGGGAAGCTTTTTGGAAATAGACATTATTTAGCTGTACTTTTCAGAACAAATTTAGTATATCTGGAACAAGGAAAATATGAGGAAATAAAACAAAACTTAGAAAAAATGGAAATAGTTGCCACTATTAGAAGTTTACAAGATGCAAGTGTTGTAAGCTATCCCTTAATGCATATTTACAGGCTAGCTCAATCTATCTATCTCAAAGAGCTTTCTTTTGATGACAACCAAGATAAAATAGAAAGAATGTTGAAGGAGATTGTTCAAGAGAAGTTGATTTATATTGAAATGAACAGGATGGCTTTATTTCATTTATGTGATTTTTATCTTCGAAGATTAAAACAAACCAATGATTTAGAATTGCTTTTACCCCTTAAACAAACTATAGACCAACTAGATGAACTTGCAGAAAAGCAGAAATCATCGATCTTACTCGCTGAAACTTACCTGCTCAAATCTCATTTAGCCTTAATAGAACTTAAAGTTGAAGAAGCGAAAACTATGCTTGAAAAAGCTCAAAGGATTGCAGATGAAAAAGGCATTACTCGCTTAGCGACACTAATTTCTAATGAATACGATCATCTTCTAGAACAAATTAGTAGCTGGGAAAGTTTTACAGCTAAACTTCCAAATATTGCAGATCGTATGGAGTTAACTCATCTAGAGGATATGATGAATAAACTAGTAAAGAATAGAATAAGCTTTGCAGATGTTTCTCATGAAAATGAAGATCCAAGTATTTTCCTGATTATGGACAAAACTGGTCATGTTGTCTTTTCTGATAATTTTGAAGATATTCCTCTAGAAAATGATTTAGTTGAGGGGATAATAACTACAATACATGACTTTCTAGAAGAAAAAGAACCTGATAAAAACACTTCTCATCGTCTTCAATTTAGGAATTTCGGTATTGTTCTTTATCAAAGTGAAGATATGTTACTTAGTTATGTTTTTGTTGGTAAATCTTATTCAGCTGTACAGAAAATAAATAAACTTATCACAGATTTTAGCACATTTTCAGAAATCTGGGGTAATTTAAGCACAAAAATAAACTCCAATCAAGAACTGAGTTTGTCTGACAGAACAAGATTATCTGATTATTTAGAAACAATCTTTGTCTAATTTTTCAAGAACTCTGAACTTTGTTTTAAAACAGTATCAAACTTTCTTTCCAATATCTCTCTCTGCTCGGGTGTAGATTCTGAAAGAAGACTAACAAAAAATTTCTTTGCTTGTTTAATCATCTCTTTAGTTACCTCTATTCTATCTCTTAGAGGTCTATTATTTAACTCGGCTATTGTAATTCTACGCATCCTCTGCCAATTACTCATGACTTTCCATGTGAAACCTTTAACAGCTGCTTCAGGTATTGGCACCAGACCATTCATGATTTTTGTTATGGAGTCAACCATGTCTTGTTGAGCAGGATCTAGATGAAGCTTCTTGTATTCTTCCTCAGCTTTATCTATCTCTTCTTGGTCAAATTTCAGCTCCACGGTTTCAGCAGTCATTATGTTTACCATGTCATTTTGAGTTATCCCTATGTAGAGATTTCACTATAAGTAATCTACAGAGAGTTGAAATGTATTTATATCTTGTTTTAGTCGTAAAAAAAAATTATGTAGGATAAATGAATTTGAAAGAAAATCTTACTTCATTGCATATTCAAGGGCAGCCATTGCATGAAGGGTGGTTGTGTCAAATACAGGTATAGGACTGTCTTCCTGCTTAATTAATAAGGGGATTTCAGTACACCCTAGGATAACTCCTTCAGCTTCCTCTTGTTGTAATCTTCCAATTACTTCTAGATATCCTCTTTTAGATTCAGGCTTAATTATATGAAACGTCAGTTCGTTGAAAATGATTTCATTTACTAATTCTTGATCATCTCGATTAGGTACAATAATCTCTAGATTATATCTTTGGAATGCTTTATGAAAGAAATCTGATTGCATGGTGAAAATTGTCCCCAATAAACCTATTTTCTTCAGATTTTTAGATTTAACAGCTTCTGCAGTTACATCCAATATACTAATCATTGGAGTATTGATTTCCTCTTGTAATCTATCAAAGATTTTGTGAATGGAATTGGTTGCAATAATAATAACTTCTGCACCTGCATGCTCTAGATTTTTAGCAGATTGGAAAAT
>JAGLXK010000333.1 GCA_023132955.1 Candidatus Heimdallarchaeota archaeon | reverse complement strand
CAAAAGGAAGTGGTTTTGGTAAAATCCTTGCTTTAACTTCTGGACTAGTCAGCGTTTTCATTATCATTTGGTTTACTTTTGCTAGTCCAACGGTTATTTCTAGATGGACCGAAGGAAATTATATTGGAATAACTCTAGGCATACTTGGAGTCTTATCTTTGTTTGTAATAGGACAAATGCTTAGACCAGATCTGCTAAGCAAATTGAAAACATGGATGCTTTGGGTATGGAATGGTGTATTTGCTATGTCTCTTTTCCTAACCGTTCTTGTTCATCAACTGAGCTTTCCTGATGAATCAGCTTTATATCCTATAGTTGCTCCACAAACTGCCTGGTACTATCACATACCGCTAGCTATAATGATTCTTCTATCACCAATAATCTATGTTGATTTTATGCTCCTAACAAGAGAAATAATCAAGATAAAACCCTCCACTAGAAAAATGGGTGGTAGTTTCGCATTAGCAGGTAGTCTATACATCATCGTAATGATTTTTGTTCAGATATTACCCAATATTTGGGGTTACCTTGAACCGATTAGTACAGGATTTAGAGATAAGTATTGGTTAGCTTTCTTTTTACCTGGTTTAATACTGACCTTATCCATTCTATTGATTAAGAAAAGCTCGTTTGATTTAGGTAAATTATACGTAAATAAAAGAAGAAATATAAGTGTAATAGTACTGCTCAGTACAATTTTCCTAGGAACATTAGTAGGTACACTTGTGACTAAACCTCATCCAAACTATACACCAGATGGAGAGCTGGTTATAATGACATTCAACATTCAACAAGGAAGAAATGTTTCAGGAGATAGGAATTTTGATGGCCAAATTGCGCTGATAAAACAAATTGATCCTGATATACTTGGATTACAAGAATGTGACCCTACAAGAATTTCTGGAGGAAATCTAGATGTCGTTAGGTATTTCGCAGAAAAACTCAATATGTACTCATATTATGGTCCAAATACTGTTACTAACACGTATGGATGTGCAATCCTTTCTAAATTCCCCATATCGAATGCAATGTCATTCTTTATGTTCAGTGATGAAGAACAAATTGGTTCAGCTCAAGCACAAATAACATTAGATTCTACTATTTACAATGTGTTTGTCAATCATCCTTCTGGTGCAACAAGTACAATGATTCTCCAACAAGAAGAAATGCTGACGAGAGTAAATGGATTAAGCAACGTTATTTTTATGGGTGATTTTAATTTCAGAAAAGATTCTGTACAATATAGCCTAACTACAGCAGTACTCAATGACAGCTGGTATCTTAAATGGCCTTCTGGATTAGATGATAATTCATTCAATAGTTCAGATAGAATTGACCATATTTTTGTTAGTTCTGGAACGACTGTTTTAGATGCAAGATATATCCTAACCGAACAATCAGACCATCCCGTATATTGGATTAGAATCTCAATCTAATCGCTTTTTTCCTTCCCTTTTTTTTCATATCATACTAATACTTTGTTCATTTTCCATAGCAATTATCTCCAAGAAAAGGAGATAAACTTTTTTCTGCTCAAACAATCAAGTTTTTTATTTAACATTATAAGATAGATTAGTACTCTTCCCCAATATCATCAGTGATTTTGTCATTTTCATAATCATCAATATCAAGATGATTAATCCCTAATTTCCTCATTGCTTGAATAAGTTCTGCTTCAGTTAGATCTTCTGCTGGTCTTCCATAATAGCCTTCAATGCGAGCTACATCCTCTTGATGAAACTTGTAATTATTTCTGCTATTTGCAAGAGCGAGTATTATCATAGAGCCGAAAATGAATCTTCTTGTTCTTCTAATCATTCTTCTTTGTCGTCGAAATATTCTCCTCTGACGTCGAATCATCCCTCGTCTGATTGGTCCTCTCATTGGACCCCTTAATGGTCTACGCATTGGTCTACGCATTAGTCTTCTTCTTCGAGCCATGGTATTCTCACAAGGAGATATAGCGATTTCTCATATAAAAACACTGGGAAATCAAAATCATATTTAGATGGGAGTTCATTTAATACTCACCAACAAAACTTTTTATGAATGATTCAATATGATAATTTAATGATTCCAATACCTGTAAATCTAAACCTCAAAGATGGTAAATTTATTCTCAATAAAAATACCAAAATTCACTCAACTGAATCGGTTGCGAATCTAAAACACTATTTCTTATCATATCTTTCTGAGAATTATAGAATGACGATAGAATCATCCAACGAGTATTTAATAGAGAATTCAATAAACCTTAAGCTTGATGACTCTCTCTCCAAACTAGGATCAGAAGGATATGAACTCATAATAACTGATAAACACATAGATATTCGTTCTTCTGGAGAAGCAGGTATTTTTTATGGAATTCAAACAATAAAACAATTACTACCTCAAGATGGTGATAAATCTGCCTTAAATCAAGAATATAATAAGGCAATTCCATGTTTAATCATAGAGGATTTTCCGCGCTTTACTTGGCGAGGATTTATGTTTGATGTTGGAAGGCATTTTCACAGCATAGACGTGATTAAACGTGTCTTAGATTTAATTTCCTTATTGAAGATGAATGTGTTTCATTGGCATCTAACAGAAGATCAAGGATGGAGAATTGAAATCAAGAAATACCCCCAACTTACAGAAATAGGTTCGATAAGAAAGGATTCAAAAATTGGCGGTTGGACAAGTAAAAAATACCGTGGACAACCACATGAAGGATTCTATTCTCAAGAACAAGTTAAAGAGATAGTTCAATATGCAAAAGAGCGATTCATAACAATTGTTCCAGAAATAGAAATGCCTGGTCATTCTTCAGCTGCAATTGCTTCCTATCCAGAAGTAAGCTGCAAAAAGGAGAAAATCGATGTACCGACAAAGTTTGGTATTTTTCCAGATGTGTTTTGCCCAGGAAAAGAGGTTACATATGAGTTTTTAACAAACATTTTAGATGAAGTACTAGAACTGTTTCCTTCAGAGATTATACATATTGGCGGGGATGAGGTTCCAAAGAAAAACTGGAAAAGTTGTTCTGATTGTAAAAGGAAAATGGAAGAAGAAGGTTTAGAAAAGCACAAAGAGCTACATTCCTATTTTACTGAAAGAATAAGTAATTATCTAAAATCTAACGGAAGGAGGGCAATTGGATGGAATGAGATTTTGGATGAAAAAACAGATGTAGGTGTAATCGGACAATTTTGGGCTCCAACAGGTAAGAAACAAGTGCTTAAACATATTAGAAAAGGTGGAGAAATTGTTGTCTCGAATTTCTTTCGTTATTATCTCGATTATAATTACTTCGTAACACCTCTTAGGAAAACTTACAATTTTGAACCAATTCCTCGGAAATTAAAAAAAGAGAATCATGGAAAAATAAAAGGCGTGGAAGCTCCTATATGGACTGAATGGGTTCCAAATACTGAGAGATTAGAATGGCAAGTTTTTCCCAGACTCACTGCAGTGGCTGAAACTGCATGGTCGTTAAAACAGAATAAAAACTATAAATCATTTATACAAAGGTTAGGAAAATTTAATCGAGTTTTAGACACAATGAATGTTAAATATGCTGCAATAGATGAGGTAAACCCAAGATACATAAAACGATTTATCAATTTGAAAAGAGCGCTTAAATGGCCTGAAATCTGATACAGGTGTTCATTATAGAAATACCATGATTGAATACTTCAGAACTCTGGAAGATTTAACTCTGTATACAATTGATGGATAGCAGAAGATGTTCCTGTTATGATGTGTTTTTGTCATCTTGTCATATTAACAAGATAGGTTAATATCTTTCTTAGAGTTCATCATATAGAGTTATGCAACTGTTCTATACTCACTCTGAGCGGATACATCACGTATCCTCCTACCCCGTTCGCTGTGCACTTAGGCAAAGCTTTCGGATCGCTTTTAACCAAGATATTGTAAGCTGCATTGACATCAGCATTAATCAAGTGTCCTCGAGCAGATCTGAACAACCCCCGTTTAACTCTTCTCCCCATATATCTGGTTTGATATTGGGGAAACTCGTTATCGAGAAAACTACATTTAGAGGTGTACTCTTCTGGGATGAGCTCAACATTTATCCCTCGCTCTGCAGCTTTATACTTGAGCATGTTGATAATACGCATATAAGGGATGGTGACAAACATTTGGGTGACTTTTTTCCAGAAATGCACCCCTTGTTTCCACTTCTTGTTGTACCCAATTATCACCTCATGAATATCTCGTTCAACCCACAATTCAACTAGATACTGGGTGAGTTTGTGGATAGCATCCTTGAGTTTCATCCTCCACTTCTCCCGAAGCTGGTAAAATGATGTTCCATACCGTAGTTTGTTCTTTGTTTTCAGCTGTTGGCGTTGCTGCAGGACATATTGTTCTCTTAGTTTGGTCTGTTGTTTCAGATAATATTGTGTTAGTGATTTGATTCCTTTCCCATGATCCTTGATAACAATCGGTTGATTTCCGAGGTTATCCACAAAGGTCACGAGATTGGTCATCCCTAAATCGATCGCTCCTTTCATTGTGGGGTTCTTCTTTACGTTTGGAATAGTCTTGAGATAGACCAGTTCTATCGTATACCCTACCCGTCGGGGGATGATGCGCACTTCCCTCAGTTTAGTAGCTGCTGTCAACCTAGTTTTGTAATAATACCCTACTTTCTTGGGTAACACTAGCCATCCATTCCTTATCTTCGCTTGTTGGTTGCTGAAGATAGCCACCATCTCCCCATCTTTAGGTTTGTAACCAGGAGGACGAGGCATAGCGAAGAATAAGTCAGGATCCTTCTTCCACTCCTTTAGAGCCCGGAAATACCCTTTCCAATTCCTACAGAGGAGTTTCAAAGTTTGTTGAGCTGTATGAGCTGGGAGGAGTTTGTAGCACTCTTCTGTTTGGAGAAGGGTGTTTAGGTCATAATAGAACAGGAGCTTGTTCTGCTGGTTGAGGGAGGTTTTGCTGAGGAAATTCGCTCGATTATAGAGATTCTTTACTTGATGACAAAGCTTGCTTAACGTTGGATGATAGGAAACTTCTATACATTCCGCTCTTACTACTTGTGTCATCAATAATTCAGCTGTATTTTCCTATAAAAGCTCCAGTAATATCTGCTGCAGAGCATACATTCAGAGTGATTGTTAGTTCATTTAACATGACTACATGACAAATATCTTTTATACCTGAATATAAATATCAGCCGCTAATGTTACTGTTAATGAGTACATCAATAGTATTGCAATATTTCGAGAGAAAAAGGAATCCAAAAAGAATGTAGTTGGATTTACGATCTAGTATTTTGATTTATTTTCCTTCCACCATTTTAACCATTCTAATCGAAGTTTTTCTCTATTTGAAACTTCAATTCCGCTGACAAAACCCCAGTAAAGATTATCAAACATTCTTCTTAGTAAAACAATCTGACCTGTATGCCCCATAATATGCAAAGAAATCCTATGAATCAAATCAGTAATCGTTTCTTTTGCATCTGGATGAGGAATTTTATCATATTCTTCATCAGCTAAATTTTCTAAGATCTCGAAGTAATTAGCTGAAATTTCCAAATATTTATCCATTAATTCCCGAAAAGAGAAGGGATATACCTCGACTTCTTCTTTAGAAACACCATATGCAAAGTATCTACGCTCAACTTCTGAAAATATTCTCGTACCTGTATGAAAAGATAAGAACAAATCCATATGAGAAATACAATGCCCTACAATCCATGCAATGTGATTAACATCTTTCTGGACTTGTTTGGCAACAAATTCAGGTTTAATATTCTTAATTGACATTAGAAAATTAATCTCAGCAATTTTTAGTTCTTGTATTAAAATCTCTTTTTGTTTCATTTTTATCTCCAATCAAAATAGAAGGATTCAATTTTTTCAGGTATAAGCACATTATTCATATTGAAGAGATCTAAGTTGATTTTTTTACTGAAAAAAAAGAATTTTGCTTTTTTCAAAGGTTCCATATCAAAATAAGGAATATATGGAGTTTGTAATCCTATCCATCCACGTTCTTTGGATGTTTGACTCAGATAATTTGCTAAATTACTAGCTTCTTCCGTGTTCAACCTATGTATGTGGATCATATCTAACCATCCAAAAGGAATTTTGTTTCCGAAACCAGCAAGATAAAATTCCCAAGCTAGCATAAATCCTTTGGTTTTGCCTTCATTATCTTCGTGAACAACGCAATTAACATTAGGATTCTTGAGCATCCATTTGAAATCCTCCAGCTCTGGTACTATCGCTAATTGATTTCGCTTCACTTGTTCTTGAATGATTTCAAACATATCCAATATATCTTTCTCCTGATATTGTCTGATTTGGTCGGAGTTGATAATTTTGATTTTCTCATATAATTTGAACACTAGCTTTTCGTACCATCTTAGTTTAACCACAGTAACAACTTTATCTACATCAAAAGCTTTGATTACAAATTTAGTTAGGGTAACTACTCTTTGTAAAGGAATATTATTCTCATTGGTGACAGAATTAGAAACATCTATTCCATGTTGCTCAGGTTCATGAAGAGAAAATCCCCCGTCATAACCTTTGGCTAGGCCAATTTCAAATAACTTCTTCCCCATACCTTTAGCTAAACCTTTTTTCTGATGTTGAGAATGAACACATAACCATGAGGGTACCGCAAATTTGTAAACTTCACCCATAATAGAAAGATTTCGAGGAATTGAGCCTAAGAAACCCACTATTTGTCCTGTTTTTTTATGGATAGCTCTGATGAAAAGGTCCTTATCAATAGAAGGCGCTCCATACATTATGTTAAACGTTTCTTCTGAAAATGCTACTGTTGCCCCTTCTACTAGTGCGTTTTCATCACTTAGGAAAGCTTGAGTGATTAGCTTAGAAAACTCATCAAACTTCTCTCTCTCAATTATGAATTGTTCAATTACGTATTCTTCATGATCTTTGTTTTTCAAAAGATTAGCTCCATTCTGTGATGTTGAATATTTTCTTCAGAACCTATAGCAGTATATAAAGATTTCATCGAAAAAAAAGCAGCTTTAAGGTGCCTTAGTTCAAAGAGAATAGTAGGTAGGTTCTTTTCGATTTGATTTAGTCTTTCTTCTATTGTCTTTTTATCACCCAGACATGAGAAAATTTTAATCACTCATAAATTGGCTAGAAATAATACTAATATGTAAAAAGTTAATAAATTGTTATTCTTCATAAATGATTATGAAATCCAAATCCAAGAAGATTCTTAGTGCTTTTTTGATATTTGTTGTTGTTCTTGGATTGAACATGAAGGGTTTCATTTCACAATCTAATTATAAATTGAGTGGTAATGATAGCTGGTTTGGAACTTCTGCTGCAAAAACGCTTTTCTTTAATGAAACGACTGCTTACAATTTTATTGAAACACAATTAAGTTTTGGCCCCAGAGTTCCAGGAACTCTCTCACACATTGAGTGTGCTGATTGGATAAGAGAAGAGCTTTTTGATATTACAGATAATATAATGACTCACAACTTTACAATACAAAAATATAGTGAACCAAGTTATCAATGCCAGAACATACTAGGAAAAATTAACCCAGCAAAAGAGAATATAGTTATTTTCGGGGCCCATTGGGATTCAAGAAATGTAGCTGAGAAGGATACTGAAAATCAAAGCTCGCCAATTCCTGGAGCAAATGATGGTGGATCTGGTGTAGCGGTATTGTTGGAATTAGCTAGAGTATTATATGGTTACAAAGATGAGTTAAATTGTCAGATTTGGTTTCTTTTTATTGATGCAGAAGATCAAGGGTATTCAAGAGGAATGTACGGATTGGAAGGGTGGTATTGGGCAGAAGGTTCCTTAGCTTTTGTTAATGAAATAGACAGTTATTATAATTTTTCATTAGAAATATTTGAGTGTTTCATACTTGTAGACATGGTCGGTGGAAGCAACCTCCAATTTAT
>JAGLXK010000332.1 GCA_023132955.1 Candidatus Heimdallarchaeota archaeon | reverse complement strand
CAAATGACTTAAACGGAATAAGAGTTGCTTTTTGTTCCATTAGTGAAGAGAATATTCCTAAAGCATTTGATATTCTATATTCGATTTCTTGATATCTATGAAACAGAAAAAGCTAAAGAGAAGAAGTTGTTTCTACTTCTTCATTGTTTTGAATTTTTTAACAGTTATTGGCATAGCAACAAGGATTAGAACAGCAAAACTAAGCAAAACATATGGTGCACTAGTTTTTGTAGTTGTTGGATAGCCAAATACTCTATAATACGTTTCAAGAACTGCTGCTGTTGCATTTACCATTCCATACCCAAAATAATCATCCTTACCTTCAGTACCTAAATCATCAGCTGTTTCATGAAGAATTTCTCTAATCTCTGCAATAGACATAGTATGATTTATGGATCTCATTAAAGCAATAACTCCAGCAACTTGAGGACAAGCAAAAGAAGTGCCATAAGCTGATACATAAGTATCAGGAGGAAATGAACTTAGGATGTTAGTTCCTGGTGCTTCATCTCCAACAGGTGCTACGAGTTCAGTCCATGGGCCATAATTACTATAATCTGCTTTTTCTTTATATACATTAGTAGCACCAACTGAGATAACCTCATCATAACCTCCGGGATATGATCGGAAATATCTTCCTCCCCCATACTTTAAGTAAGTGTTTCCCGTTACAGAAACTACAGGAATATTTTGACCAATAGCATATAGTATGTCATCATGATAATCTTCACTTGCAGCATAATAATGCAGACTTAAGTTGATAACATCAGCACCATTATCAACTGCATAACGTATAGCATCTCCAAATTCCTTATATGTTGTTGCTGCAAAATTAGTAGAATTAAGAACTCTTATATCCATAATTTTCACATTGGGAGCTACCCCAGCTACACCTATTCCATCGATTGGAGCAGCTATGATTCCTGTAATGAAAGTTGCATGCCAGTGTATAGGATCTCCAACATCAGGACCAGGAATACTGTCATTGGAAGTGAAATCCCATCCTGTTACATCGTCAATATATCCATTACTATCATCATCAATACCATTACTGGGTAACTCATCAGTGTTGTTCCAAGAAGTTCCTGAAAGTTGTGGATGTGAAAAATCTATTCCAGAATCTATAACTGCTATAGTTAAGCTTTCATTTCCATATGTTTTCTCCCAGGCTCCAGAAATACTTATCTGTTCAAGATGCCAACCCATATCACTTGCTATTATGGTTTGTGGAAAAGATATGTCAGTTTTGCCTACTGCTGAGTTATAATTCAAGGTAAGTAGGACAAACAAGAATAGGAAAACTAAAACATGCTTTGTTGATTTGTTCATTGTAATAAGCTAATTAAAGTAACTTATAAAATTATTTGAAATTTTTTATGTTTATTAGCAAAAATTGATTTCATTATGAGAAAGAAAAAAGAAGGAGGGAATAGCTATTTTAGTGCTTCGTCAGCTTTTCCTTGGAAAATTTTCCAGAGTTTCATCTTTTTAGCTTCACCAGTCTTAATCTTTCTGAAGTTTTCTCCTTGACGAGAAAGAACAACTAGAGTTATAGCTACCATTGTGGCAAATGCTACCCAACCAAAAATACCAGTTACAGCTGGATTATTCAAATCCGCAATACCGGTTGCTGGTGAAACCCAAGTCCATATATGTGTTCCCCAAAAGATGAAGATTACACCCAATACAACGAAACTGACTAGATATGTTATTGCACTATACATGATAGCTGATCCAAGGATGAAGTAAAGTACTAACCATACTGGCAAGAAGATTGGATTAAAGAATATCATAGAACCCAAGGTAGATGCAACACCTTTTCCTCCTGGACCCCAAAGCCAAATAGGCCAATTATGACCTAGAATCGCGGCAGGACCTGCAAAAGCAACTACCCAAAGATCACCTTTACTAAAAGCGAATGAAATATAAACAGTTAACCACATAGCAAAGAAACCCTTTAACATATCAAGTATAGCTTCAATCATACCAACAGTATAAGCTAATCCTTTTGGTTTTCCTTCTGCTTGAAATGCTCTAATTACGTTTCTTCCACCTACATTTTTGGAACCAACAGTACGTATGTCTATTCTTAACCATAATTTAACAACAATCCAAGCAATTGGAATTGAACCTAAAAGATAACCTATACCTGCTGCCCAAAGTACATCTATTGTTGGAGGTATCATGTCTGAATCTTTTCTAAAGCTTCTTTAAAAACTTTATTCGACCTTAAAAAGCGTTAGAGTTATTAAGGAGCTAAAATGTCATTCAGTAATATTTTTTTATTAGTCAATGAAATACCAAATTGAATTTAGATGACTAAAGAAATAACTTTAGAAAAATTAGCTTCTATTCCCTCTTTCTCTTTTATAACACCTAATCACAAAAAAGATAAAATAGGGTTTTATTGGAATAAAACTAAACGACAAGAGTTTTACATTCTAGATATTGAAACAATGGAGTATAAGCAAATTACTGATGGAGAGTTGCCTAAAGCAATTAGAGCCGGTTTTATTTGGTTAAAAGATGACATTCACATAACTTATCCCCGTGATGTAGATGGAGATGAGCAGCACAACATCTACCTGTACAACACTGAAACCAAAGAAAGCACACAACTGACCGACACTCCCAAAGCTCAGGAATATCCGCTGGATGTTAGTCCAGATGGAAAAAAACTACTTTTTTCATCTAATCGTCACGACCAATTGAACTTGTTTATAATGGATTTAGAAACCAAAGAAGTTCAACAACTAACAGCTCATGATAAACCTGTTTGGAGTTATGCTGAATGGAGTGATAATGGATGGATTTATTATAATTTTAATGACACTTATAACATCAAAAATACTGATGTTTGGGCTATTAAAGAAGATGGTAGTGAAATAAAGAAACTGGTTAGTATTTCTGAAAACTCAAATGATTTTTTTAGAGTAGTTTCGTCAGACGGGAAATACCTTACTATTTCCAGTGATGAAATAGGTATTAATCAATCTGGTATTTATAATCTTGAAACAGATGAAATAACTTGGTTTGGAGAAGGAAAATACGATGAAACTCCAAGTCGATTCACAGAGGATAGCAAGAAGCTAGTTGTTTTACAGAATCATGAAGCAGAAATCAAACCTTTAATTTATGATATTGAAACAGGTGATGCTAAGAAACTTCCATTTAAAGGATTAACATATTATACAAGTTTTTGCATGGATGATAGATATCTAGTTTATATGCGAATGGATCCAAAGACACCAGGTGTTCTTTCTCGCTATGACTTAGAGAAAGATTTAGAAGAAATAATCATTCCCCCTCAAACTGATTTAACTGAGGAAGATTTCTATGATCAACAATACATTAAATATCCAACTTTTGATGACTTTGAAATTGCTGCTACACTTTATACTCCAAAACTTAAACCTGGAAAAAAATATCCAGCATTAGTAAATGTTCATGGTGGACCAACAGGACAATACTTCCAAATGTTTGACATGTTTTCTCAAGTATTCGCTCATGAAGGTTTTGTTATACTAAATCCGAATATTAGAGGAAGTACTGGATATGGTAAAGAATTCATGGAGCTTAACTTAAAAGACTGGGGAGGAGGAGATGGTCAGGATGTTGTTTGGGCTAAGAAATATCTTGAAAAACTTGACTATGTTGATTCAGATCGAATTGGAGTCTTTGGAGGTTCTTATGGAGGTTATATGACTTTTATTCAATTAACCAAGTATGCTGAGGAAGGTTGGAAGACCGGATCAGCTTGGATAGGTATATCTGATTTGAAAACTATGTATGATAAATCAAAACCTCATTTTCAATTCTTCTTAGTTCAGCACTTAGGAACATATGAAGAAAACAAAGAGGTCTGGAAAAACGGATCGGCTATGTCTTTCATAGACAATATCAAAAAACCCATTCAGATGATACATGGAGTTAATGATCCCAGATGTCCTGTTGAAGAGAGCAGGCAATTCAGAGATAAATTAATTGAAATGGGTTGGAAAGAAGGCACTGAAGGAGATAAAACTTACGAATACATCGAGTTTGCTGATGAAGGGCATGGAGCTTTTTCAGATATAAGTATGCGTATTAGAACCTTCAAACTTTTTGTAGATTATTTCAAAAGAAGACTTTAATGTCTCTCTTTCTTTATTTCTGTTATTAATCATTAGATTGAAATAGCACTTTTCATGAAGTTTGTCAGAACTATGATGATTAGAGAGTTCAAAGATACAGAAGATATAAACCAAGCTGTCAAGTTAGCTGTATTATGCTTCCATGAACCAACTAAAGAAATGGAAAAATTCTTTGCAGGAATTCAAGAGTTGAAAATGTTAGGAGCTTTTGAAGAGAATACTCTTCTAGCAGCTGCAGGTTCATATAAATTTCAGATGTTCATAAGAGAAAAATTGTTTGACTGTTCTGGAATTGCTTATGTTATGACTAACCCTGTACAAAGAAGAAAAGGTTATGTTA
>JAGLXK010000331.1 GCA_023132955.1 Candidatus Heimdallarchaeota archaeon | reverse complement strand
AACCACAGATTGATTTTCCTTGATATAACTTCAGATAATTATCCAAAAATCGAAGCATCAAACACAAATAAAATCGAAGTATCACATACAGTTACTTCAAATTTAACTTACTACCCAGTAAGTTTGACTGAAATACTTGGTCTAAGTTGTGATTTAGGCACAGGTACAAAAACAACAACCACAATCAATCGAATTTTCCTTTGGCCGATAAGTGTTATTTTTGCAATTCTTGGCTTAGCTTTAGGAGTAGCAGTTAATTGGTATTTACTACTCCTTTTGATTTTAGGTGTTCCTTTTCTACTTATTAAATCATCAAGTCAAGGTCAAGTTATTTCAGCACCTACACAGATGAAGCAATTAAAATTGGCTATAATCGACCCTGAAACAAAGAGATTGTCTAAACTTACTCTGGAACTTGATGAAGAATACCCTGTACCTAATATTCTTCAATGGATTAAGGAAATTCAAAGAAGAAGTCCTTTACTTCATGAAACAATTGAGATTACTAAAAATATCAATATAAATCTGAGCTAGAGGATGCTTCATCTTTTCCTTCTTTTTAGAATTAGAAGGTTAGGAGAATTAGATCTCTGATATTTAGGTAGATAGAATTATTTTGGTATTTTTCCACCCTTTTTTTACAATTTTGAAACTAAAAAATTCCATTTAAATTTACAAAAGTGCTTGAAAAAGCAATGAGAAAGAGCTATCAATTCTATTGTAACTGTTGTGAGCTAAATTTAATCCTATACAAAGGAGTTGAGAAGAAATATAAGAAAAAAACAACTAATTTCTACTGTTTTAATTGTCATAAGATATCACATCATGACCAGTGTGTTGACTGTGGAGAGAAATTGTATTATGCAGTAGAAATTCCAGAAACAAAAAAACGTCTGTTTTCGGATGAAGATAACTCTATTGATCTCAAGTTACAGTGTATGAGATGTAAATCTACTGATACTACTTTGATAATGGTTGGAGAATGGGAACAAGGCATTTAGAGTCACTCTTTAAAAAATGGTATTTTTGCATTTTTTCTTTACAATTTTAAGACCTTTTAGTTTTTTTTATATGGTTCAAATTATTTCTTTTCTTGATTAAACTTTAGTTGATTAAAATGAAAAAAATAATTTCAAACAAATACATAGTAGTTCTAATAATTTCTCTACTAATACTCTTTCCAATGAATTTTTCAAAAAACATAACTGCTGCTAATCCTTATGCATATTTTTACGATGTATACTACATTTTAGAAGATCTCGATGGAGATGGAAACAATGATGGTGCAACACTCGAATTTGATGTTGATGTAGATACAGCAGATTTAATAGAAGTAACAGTGACAGCGAGACTCTATTCAATTTCAGATATCTTAATTGATGAAAATCATATAAGATATTTAACATATTTCGATGATATAGACTATAAATCTCTAATTATAGGCCCTGTAGCTACCGATGGATTGTATTATATAGAAGTAGTGTTAGAACAAACCTACTATCCAGCAGAATATCTCTATTCAGATGACGAATACCTTTATGATGCTTACAAAGAATGGACTGTGATGGTTTACATGGACGGAGATAATGATCTTGAGGGAGCTGCTCTTAAAGATTTTAACGAGATGGAATATGCTGGAGGAACAACTTCAAACGTCAATGTCGTAACAATTTTTGATAGATGTTCTGCAGATTATGAAACGCCTTATGGTTATTCAAATGACTGGTCTGGAACCCGTTATTACGAAGTAAGAGCTGATTCAGACATGAGTACAATGAACTCATATCTAGTGCAAGATCTTGGTGAACAGAATATGGGTGAAATTGCTACTTTATATTACTTCATTGATTGGGCTATGACTTATTATGCTGCTGACCATTATGCTTTAATTTTCTGGGATCATGGAGGAGGATTAGATGGGGTTTGCTGGGATGAAGACAATGGATATGATAACTTGGATTTGTTCGAAATATGGTATGCTCTTCAAGAATATTATATAGATTTCATAGGTTTTGATGCCTGTGATATGGGACAATTTGAAGTTCTACATCAAATAAAAGATTACTGTGATGTTTTTGGAGCTAGTATGACACCAGAACCAGGAGATGGGTGGGATTATATTTCATCAATATCGTCTTTAATTTCTAACCCTTACATGTCAGCTGAACAGTTTGGAAGGATAATTTGTGAAGATTATATAGCATTTTATCCAGACACTGGTGTTACTTTTGGTGTATATGACATTAATGCATTATCTGACTTTGACACCCTACTAAATGATTTTTCTCAGCAATTAATCTCAGCAT
Organism: Candidatus Heimdallarchaeota archaeon; assembly: GCA_023132955.1. Taxonomy (GTDB): domain Archaea; phylum Asgardarchaeota; class Heimdallarchaeia; order Heimdallarchaeales; family Heimdallarchaeaceae; genus UBA460. The sequence goes on along the minus strand of JAGLXK010000331.1, from coordinate 926 downwards.
TACCCTCTTATAAAACTCAGATATTCCAAGCTAGATTAAACACAAGAATGTTAGGATGGTTAGATTCATGTGACTTTTATCAATTTATAGAAAATATAGCTAGTTTAAGCTATGCACCATTAGCTTCTTCAGCTTCTAATCTTCTTTCAGTACTAGATGATGCATTAATTTATACTGATTCGACGCAATACTCGAACTTTTATGGTTTAGCTATCTATTTTCCCGCAATTGATTATACAACGGAATTTCAACAGTATTTAGATAATGACTATGGAATGACCATTATTGGTAGCACTTATTGGGATAATTTTCTAGCTGATTGGAGAAGTGAACTTTCTGTTCTAATACCTTCATGGGATGAGAATCTTGATTATTCTGGATCAATATCTTCAGGTGAAACCAAAATTATTCAAGCATATTTACCAGCTACTCCAGTTGATGATGCTTACATTGTAACTTTAAGTATGGAATATGATATGGAAGTTTCTCTTATGACTTGGAATGAAGAGAGAACTTTTTATTCTTCAAGTTTTATGCCATTAAACATTCCAGAAACAGTTGGTTTCTTTTGTGATAGTGCAACATTTGCATACTTCATTGTTTCGAGTCATTCAGGTTCTGGTTCTTTTGAATTGAGTTTCTATTGGATTGATGTTACAGATGATTCACATGAAGACAACGATATAATATCACAATCAAGTACTTTGGAAATAGATACAACATATTTCATGATGGGAATGGATGATGATTACTTTGAAATAAATCTAAATGCAGGTGATACAGTCACTACAGCAATTGAATTCAATTTAATCAACGATTATGATCTATACATCTATGATGATTCATATTCAGAAGTTGATTATAGTGCTGGTTTTTCACATCCAGAAGTTGTAGAGTTTGTTGCTGAATATTCAGGAAATTATTAT